>JAKSQA010000019.1 GCA_024404335.1 Mailhella sp. | reverse complement strand
TCTCCGGAACGGGTGGACATGGCTACCGGTTCGCCGGCCCGCATCAGGTTCACAAGCTGGATCAGCACGACATGGAAGTCATTTTCCGGGTCATGCTGCATACATGTGATAGCGGCTTTCATGCGCGGGATATATCCGTGATGGTCCGCACCCCATACGTCGATGCACTCATCGAATCCGCGCCCGAACTTATCGGCATGGTAGGCGATGTCTGAGGCGAAGTATGTGAGGTATCCGTCGCTTTTCCTGAGTACGCGGTCCTTGTCGTCACCGAACTGCTCAGTCGCGAGCCAGATGGCGCCGTCTTTGTCGTACACGAGCCCCATCGAACGGAGCTTGTCGAATGCTTCCTCAACTTTGCCCGCATCGACAAGGCTCTTCGCGGAGAACCATACCTGGTGCTCGACGCGGAATTCGTTAAGGTCTTCCTTGCTACCGGCAGGAATGGTTGCACAGGCATACTCGTAGCACAGGTTTTTCGCTTCGGCCTCTTCACGCTGAGGGAGCGATGGATCACGGTCGAGCATTTCACGAGCGATATCACGGATGTAGTCACCGTGATACCATCCCTTGGGGTCTTCGGGATATACTACGGGCAGATTGCAGATTTCCCGCATACGCAGATAGACCGAATCTCCGAGAAGGCGCATCTGGCGGCCTGCATCGTTGATGTAGTATTCGGTAGAGACGGAATAGCCGGCAAAGCGGAGGAGCCTGGTAAGAGAGTCGCCGACGGCCGCGCCGCGGCCATGTCCGATGTGGAGAGGGCCGGTCGGATTCGCCGAGACATATTCCACTACGATGCGCCTTCCCGTTCCATTGTCGGAAGAGCCGAAGCGGGCGCCCTGCTCCTCTATCTCACTCACCGCTTCCTGCCAGAATGAGGGGGCGAATGTGAAGTTGATGAATCCCGGGCCGGCGACTTCGCAGGTGACGATTCCGTTCAGCTTTTCGCCTATTGCCGCGATGAGCTTGTCCGCAACGGCCCTGGGGGCGCACTTCGCCTGTTTGGAAAGGACCATGGCAAGGTTCGTGGCGAGGTCGCCGTGACCGGCTTCCCTTGGCTTTTCAAGTACGGCCTTGGCGGGCCACTGCCAGCCCTCCGCGGAGACGATCTCCCGCGGAGCCTTTTCCATGATAAGCATAGCTTTCATCGTTTATCCTTCGAATGCTTCCAAAGCTTCTTTGTTCGGAATATGGACGGTCGCATAGCTGCCATCGGCAGCCCCTTCACCCGTAAGGATCGGGCGGACCATTCTGGTGAGGACTCCCTGAGGACCGAACTCTATCCAGCGTCTCACTCCATCGCGCCACTGGTTTGCAACAGTCTCAATCCAGCAGACCGAGGATGTCATCTGTCTGCGCATCACGCTCCGCAGCTCTTCCGCTGCGGTAAGCGGGGCGCCGTTTACATTGCAGTAGATGGGGAAGGCCGCATCATGCCAGTCCTTGCTGTCGAGCAGGCGCGTGAATTCCGCTGCGGCTTCAGCCATCATCGGAGTATGGAACGCACCGCTCACGGCGAGCGGGACGGCCTTTGAGCGTGGTGCGGCATCCTTTATCTTTTCAGCGGCTTCAAGCACGGCATCCCTGTGGCCGCTGATGACGAACTGCACCGGAGTGTTCTTATTGGCAAGCCTGACAAGCTTCCCGGACTGTTCGGCGATTTCCTTGACGACAGCCTCAACCTGTTCCTGGGTTACGCGGATGAGAGCGCACATCGTGCCCAGGTGGTCAGGATCGACCTCGGACATAAGTCTGCCCCGGAGGGAGACGAGTTCCAGCACGCTGTCTATGTCGAGCACTTTTGCTGCAGCAAGGGCGCTGAACTCGCCCAGGCTGTGTCCGGCGGCCGCGGCAGGAGTCACTTTGCCGGCGCTTGTAAGCCAGAGAGAGGTGTTGACGACGGTGATGGCGGGCTGCAGGTTGCGGGTTTCGGCCATCAGATTATTATCATCGCTTTCCCAGTAGATTTCGCGCAGAGGCAAGGAGCTGATTTTTTCTGCCTTCTTCCACAGGTCCATGATGTCGGAATCGGATTCGGCAAGCGCCCGGCCCATTCCAAAGGCCTGGGCTCCCTGACCGGGGAATAGAATAGCGGTTTTATCGACGGACATTCCTATACTCCTTTGATGGGAAAAAAGACTTCAGATACCCGCGGAGCAGACACGGTGTGCAGCGGGCCGTGAGAGATTCCGCGGGCACTCCTGCGGCGGCTGCTATCAGTCGTAGCGGACGGAACTGAACTTCATCAGCCGTTCCCAGTTATGGTGAGATTCGATGTAGCGGAATGTACCCGTTTTGGCGCGGATGACGAGCGAATGAGTGACTGCGCCGCGGCCAGTGTAGCTTACTCCACCCAGGAATGTCCCGCCGGATATGCCTGTTGCGGCGAAGAACGCATCGTCGGCACGGATGATGGAATCCACGGTGAGGATTTCGTCAAGCCTGGTGCCTTCGGCCTGCATCGCCTTTCTCTCCGCATCGGACTGAGGGTCGAAACGTCCGAAAATCTGCCCGCCGACACCCTTGATCGCGCAGGCGGAGATGACGCCCTCAGGCGTGCCTCCGGTACCCATCATAATGTCAACGTCAGTAGCGGGGTCGGCGACCATAAGCGATCCGGCCACGTCGCCGTCGGTATGGAGGGTGATCCGTGCACCGGTTTTGCGGATCTCGGCAATGAGCTCCTTATGGCGGGGCTTGTCAAGGACGAAGACGACGAGGTCATTGATGTCCTTGCCGAGAGCATGTGCCACAGCATGCAGGTTGTCGGCGACAGGAGCGTCTATGTCGACCACATCGCGGGCCTCGCGGCCGACGACAAGCTTCTTCATATAGTAGCTTGAGCCGGGGTTATACATGTAGCCTGCCTTGCAGGCTCCGATGACGGCAATGGCGTTCGGCCTGCCCAGAGCGAGAAGATTCGTGCCTTCAACAGGGTCGACCGCGATGTCGATGGCAGGGCCCGTGCCGTCGCCTACTTCCTCGCCGTTATACAGCATAGGGGCTTCGTCCTTGGCGCCTTCGCCGATGATGACCCTGCCCTTGACGCTTAGGGAATCAAAGGAAAGACGCATGGCGTCTACGGCAGCGCCGTCTCCGTCTTCCTTGGCGCCCTTGCCAAGCCAGCGGGCGGCGGAAAGAGCTGCGGATTCCGTTACACGGACAAGATCAAAGCCAAGATTTTTTTCTGGAGCCTGCATAGTATCTCCATGGATATTTGAAGTATGGGTGGAACGGTCAAGCCGTACTCTCCGATGTATAGCCGAGCATCGTGTTTTCTTCAAGCCAAGACACGAGGAAGAAGGCTTGCCCGAGGTTCAAAGATAAAGGTCGGGATCCTCAGGCATGGTGTCCCATCGGATTTTCCCCGCGCCCTTTCTGTACTTGCGCAAAAGCACATAGAAGGCTCCGGCGCCTCCATCCTCCTGACGGGCCGAACAGAACGCAAGAACGATCCTTTTGAAGGGGTCGTGCGTGAGCCATTCCTGCACCTTTCCCCTGAGTATGGGCATCCCGTTGAATGAATTGAGTCCTCGCCCTGTCACAATGAGTACGACCCGGACCCCCTTGTACCAGGCGCTGCGGAAGAACCCCACGAGGTTGCTGTATGCCTGGCTGCTGTTCAGGCCATGGAGGTCCATGTGGGCCTCTGGGCTGAGCTGCCCCGACTGAAGCTGTGAGACGACCATGAGGTCAAGCCCCACGACATGGCCTTCAGCATATTCGTCGGTGCTTGCTACGGAGAATTCGACCTTGCCCTCCATGAAATCCTGAAGAGGATGCCGCGGATCCGTATAGGGAACGCTCTGCACCTCAGGTTCGGCCGGCACGTCCCGTCCCGCACCTCCGAGCCGCTTCGTTCCCTTGACGGCGCTGAGGAAATCCCTGCTGTCGTCGGCATCCGCCTCGGGGGAGCCGAGTTCCCGGGCGGGAGCGTTTCCGTCATCCGCCTTCGCGATGCGTCTGGCATTCCTCGCCATCTGCACAAGGGTTCTGTGCTCATCCGTACCGTGACGGCATTCGTCATCCTGAGCGGAAGCATCAGCCTTAACAGCGGGTTCCGGGCGCATGGAGCGGAAGCTCTTCCCAAGCCCGCCGAGCGCTTCACGCATGCCTGCTTCGGATAGAGCCGGACCGGCATCGGCGTATGTGGGTTTTTCGGCGGAAGCCCTGCCTTTTGCTGCTTTGGCAGGTGCATTCCGTCCGCCGGAAGAGCCTTTTGAACCGGCGGCTTCGGTCATCCCAAGATACTGGAGGAACATTTCGGAATCCTCATCATCAGGGGATTTCCGTGCGTTCGGGTTCTTCACAACGGTCTTATGCCCCCGCACGTGCGGAGCCGGAGCGCCTTTCCTGCGTTCGGGGAATGACTTGACGTCGAGGGATGCAAAGGGATTGAAGCTGTCTTTGCTCATTACGGTGTGCCTCCGGCAGTCTATGCCGCAGATGATGCAGGTATGTCATGGACACTTGGCGTTCTGCCGGCTAGGCAGGCAGAAGTTTCCAGTCCTTGATCTTCACGATAGGGACGGGAGTCCCGTTATAGTTGTCCACCGCCGGGCAGTAGGCTATGCGTATCCTCCGGCCTTCCATGTCGGCGGGGAAGTCATCCGCCTGGCGCCATGCCTTCGCGCTCATGGTTATGCCGCAGCTCTCGTCAAGAAGCTCGAGCATCACATGGTCCTTTTTCGGGCCGAAAAGGCGTCTGCTTCGGATAAGAATGGAAGATGCTGTGAACACCGGTTCGGGATTACCTACGCCTAAAGGCTGCATCATATCAAGTTCCTTGAGGAAAACGGAATCCGATGCCGCCTTGAAGTCAAGTTCCCCGTCAATGTGGAGTATCGGCTCGGGCATGACGTCGCCCAGTTCGCTTACCACGGCCTTTCGAAACGCCGCGCGGAAGGACTCGTACCGTTCATGGGAGACCCGCAGTCCCGCGGCCATTCTGTGCCCGCCGTATGAGATGAGTTCGGACGCGCAGGCGGCAAGCCCCGCATGGAGATCGAATCCGGATATCGAGCGCCCCGATCCTTTGAGCGTCTGTCCGTCAGTACACAAAACGATCGATGGCCTGTGGTATCGTTCGACAAGCCTTGATGCGACGATGCCTATGACGCCCTGGTTCCAGCCGTCTCCGAACACTATGACGGCCGGAGCGTCGGGTTCCGCATCAGCCTGAAGGAGAGCTTCGGCTGTGATACGCTCCTCTTCCGCCCGGCGGGCTGTGTTCAGTTCGTCAAGGCGTCTGGCCAGATCATACGCGGTGTTCTGGTCGGAGGCGCGAAGGAGGGCGAGTGATGACTCCGCCGAGTCGACACGCCCTGCGGCATTGATGCGGGGGGCGATGCTGAAGACGACCTGCCCCGCACCTACGGGGGCTCCCGGGGTGAACCCGCTGGCCGACTTAAGTGCGGCAAGTCCTATGCGCTTTCCTTCCGTGACCTTAAGCAGGCCGTTTTTGACGAGGATCCTGTTCTGCCCTTCCAGTTCCACAAGGTCGGCCAGCGTGCCGAGGGCGACAAGGTCGAGTGTGTTCCTGAGGTCCATCCGCTGCATGGACTTCGCTTCGGCAATGCGTGTGTTCACTTCGGCCATGAGGAAAAAGGCGACGCCGACGCCGGCCAGATTCCTGCACGGGCAGTCTTCAAGTCTCGGATTGCAGATGGCATCGGCTTCGGGGAGCTCCTCGGGGGGAAGGTGGTGGTCGGACACCACGACCGTCATGCCGATTTCCCGGGCGTGCCTGATCGCTTCGGCATCGGAAATGCCGCAGTCGACCGTAAGGAGAAGCGTTACCCCCTGTGCTGCCAGCTCATCGATGCCTTCAGTGTTCATGCCATAGCCTTCGGTGCGTCTGTCGGGCAGATGCCACAGGGCGGAATAGCCGTAGTGTTCGAGGACCTGGAGGACCAGGGCGGTGCTGGTCACACCGTCGACGTCATAGTCGCCCCATACCGCAAGCTTTCTTCCTGCCAGAAGGCCGTCGGCAATAAGGCGGGCCGCATCGGAGATGCCCGGCCACAGCGAAGGATGGGAGAGCAGACGAAGGCCGGGGCTGAGATATGCGGAGATGGCGTCGAAACTCTGAAAACCGCGTGACCAGAGCATGCGGGCAAAGCGCAGCGACACATGGAGCCTCTGCGCCAGTCCGGCAAGATAGTTATCGGGAGGAAGAGGATCCCCTCCTTCCTTTCGGATTTTCCATTCCTTCGTCGTTCGCATATCGGAAGTCCGGTCAGACTGAGATGACTGCCTGCGCGAGTGCAGGGTTCAGCGATGGCTGGAGTGTGTCCGCCAGGTAGAACGCGCGGAGCCTGACATAAGCGGCATCGAGATCATCGTTTACGACGACGGCGTCAAACCAGTGGCTTTCCCTGATTTCGGAAGCGGCGTGCGAAAGACGGAGTCGGACGGATTCGTCGCTGTCGGTGCCTCTGCCCCTCAGTCTGCGCTCGAGTTCGCCTATGCTTGGGGGAAGGATGAACACGAAGCGGGCCTCAGGCAGGGAGAGGGAAATCTGAGCCGCCCCCTGCACGTCGATATCGAACAGTATGTCGCGGCCGGCGTCAAGGCTGTCGCGGACAGGCTTCAGCGGGGTGCCGTAGTAGTTGCCGTGTACTTCGGCCCATTCGGCGAAATATCCGGCGTCGATACGGCTGCGGAACTCGTCTTTGGAGAGGAAAATGTAGTCTATTCCATCTTTCTCATTCCCTCTGGGGGCCCGTGTGGTGCAGGAAATGGAGAAGTCGAGCGGAAATTCAGCTCTGAGCTTGGTGACGAGAGTGGTCTTGCCTGCACCTGAGGGGGCGCAGATTACCAGAGGAAGGCCTTTTCTGCGTGGAAGTTCATTCATGTCATTGCTCCGTGGCAGACTGATGCCGAATATGTGCCTATTCCAGGTTCTGAACCTGTTCGCGGCACTTTTCGAGCTCGTTTTTGCAGTCGACGACTATAGCGGAAACCGCGGCATCCTGGATTTTGTTTCCACAGGTGTTGATTTCGCGGAAACTTTCCTGAAGGGTGAAGTCGAGCTTCCTGCCGGCGTCTTCTCCTGACTGCAGCAGGGAGTTCAGCCTTTCAAGGTGGGAATGAAGCCGGGTCAGCTCTTCGGTCACATCGAGCTTGTCAGCCATGATGACCATTTCCTGAAGGAAGCGGCCCTCATCGAGCGCCGACCCCATGGATGAAAGCATCTCCGAAAGACGTGTCCTCACCTGTTCGAAGCGCTGTGTCTTTATCTACGGAGCTTTTTCTCCAATAGCCTCTATCCATGAGGCAAGAGAATCGAAACGGCCTCTGAGGTCGGCAGCGAGGCTTTGAGCCTCGATTTCCCTGGAATGCGTCCAGTCGGCAAGCGCAGCCTCAAGACCGGTGGCGAGCTCGGTGAACAGAAGGCTGTCATCGGCGTCTTCCGCGGAACTCCAGAGCGCAGGCACACGCAGCAGGTCCATATAATTGACGGTCAGGCATTCTCCTCGACGGGCGGCATAGGCGGTGAGGTCTGAAAGCATGGAGTCGGCAAGAGGGGCATCGAACATCGTTGCGGATGCGGTCTTGAGCTGGAGATTGAGAGTGACCTCCACCCTTCCCCGGGATGCTGCGGCCCGAACGATTTTTTCGAACCTGGATTCCATGTTCCTGGCCTGGGGAGGAAGTTTCCATTTAAGGTCGAGAAAGCGGTTGTTGACGCTTCTGATTTCCCAGGTCTGCGATAGGAAATCGGATTCCTGACGTGAACGTCCGAATCCGGTCATGCTTCTGAGTGCCATTTTGGCTCCTTGCGGTTATTTCATGCCGATGGAAGTGAATATGCGTGCGCAATGTCGAAAGGTCAACCCTTGCGGCGTACGACAATGAGGCCGTTCTCTATGCGCAGAGGTACGGCGCAGACAAGTTCGTGGCCCTGCAGCGGCCCGCCTCCGTCCGGCTCAAGCCTGCAGTCGGCATACATTTCGTTATTGCCGTGCCTGCCGTCGGCCCCGTCAAAAGCCACGGACATGGAGGACATCTTAAGCTGTTCCGCAAGGAATGCCGCATGCTTCTCAGCTATCAGTGTCCGAACCCGGGCGGCATGTTCCTGCCTCACCTTCCTGGGAAGCTGGTCCGGCATTGAGGCCGCTCTCGTCCCCGGACGCTGGGAATAGGGGAACACATGGGCATACGTGAACGGCAGAGCCCTGATCATGGAAAGCGTTTCCTCGGTCTCCTGCTCCGTTTCGCCGGGAAATCCCATAAGGATGTCAGCTCCCAGCCCCAGAACAGGGCGGCTGCGCATGATATCTTCGACGGCACGGGCCACGCTTTCGGGTGAATACGGCGACCGCCCCATTCTTCTAAGCACTGACGGGCTTCCGCTCTGGAGCGAAAGATGAAGATGGGGGCACACCATGCTGCATGATGAAAGCGTGTCAAGACATTCCTGTGATATGACCTGGGCCGGATCAAGGGAACTCAGGCGGAATCGTGCTTTCCCGCCCCATTCCCCGGAGAACTCCTGTTCCATGCGCTGCAGCAGAGTCCAGAAATTTCCGCCCGGCTTATCATCGGTATGGAACTGGCGAAGGTTTATGCCTGAAAGCTGGATCTCCCGGTGGCCGGATTCGAGAAGCCTCCGTGTCTCCGCAAGTATTTCGGATACGGGCCTGCTGCGGGCCGGGCCGCGGGTGAGCGGCACGATGCAGTACGCACATCCCTGTGAGCAGCCGTCTTCTATCTTCACCACGGGCCTTGCCCTTTTGAAGGAGCGTATTGCAAAGGGGGCGAAGATCTTTTCCGATCCGTCAGGGATTTCGAGCGCCTCATCATCGAGGGGGTGCCTGTCGAGAAGGACATACTTCGCCGTCTGAGGAATGGCGACGACTCCCGGAATGGATGAGAAGTCCGCCGGCTCTGCGGTGGAGGCGCAGCCTGCGGCGAAGATGCGGGTCGAAGGATGCTCCCTGGAGAGCTTGCGTGCCATTTGGCGCGCATCACTGACCGCTTCTGCCGTGACGGCGCAGCTGGAGAGCAGGATGACGTCGGCGCCGTCGGGCGTATCGAGTTCGGAGCCCCCCATGCCGGTCCAGAGCTCACGCACTGCCTGGGCCTCATACTGATTGACTCTGCACCCGTAGGTGATCATGTAGAAGGTGAACGTTCTCATCAGCGGTCTCCTATCGTGGTGAATCCGCGCAGTCTGCTCACCAGGAATGATCCGGAACGCATGTCCTCCCTTTCCTGTCCCGGGCGCAGCCCGGTGATGACGGCCCGCCCCACGACAATCCTTCCCTCTTTTCCGTCAGGCAGAGTGTTGCGCACGCCCCAGAGATTGTGGAAGAAGACAGGCTCCCCCTGGTATTCCCCCACATAAAGCCCTATGTGCCCTTTGAGCCACAGAAGGGTTCGAAACGGAACGGCCCCGCCGCTTATGACGGCCGGCCGTGCGCTGTCGGCCGTCTTTTCGAGACTGGTGAAGGCGCCGGCTTTAGCCTGTGCGGCCGAATTGCGCGGAAGCCAGATTCCGAAAGGGGTGAAGAGGTCCCTCATCATGGCCGAGCAGTCCCTGTTGCCGAAGAGGCCGCCCCAGCCGTATGGCTCGCCCATCATGCGGTCACCGATTGCCGCGACGGATCCGGAGGTGAGCTTCATGGGCATGGGGCCTACGGAATCGGCAGGAACCGAGACCTCCACGGCATCGGCCATGCCATCAAGCCTGCGATGCGGAACAAGCACCCTGCCCTCTCCTGCGGACGGCAGCACCGTGCCGATGTCTGCTCTGCAGAGATACACGCCGCTGTGGGAAAGCGCGACGTCTTCCCTGATGAATGACATAAGCGGTGCGGACGACCATTTCTTTTCAAAGGCGGCATCAGTCCACGCTATGTTCCTGGCCTGCACCCAGCCGCAGGCGATGGCTGACTCAACGAAAACCCATGCTCCGTCACGGCTTATATGCCAGGCAACTACGGGAAGTCCGGGAGGGAGCGCGCTTTCCTGGAAGTCGTCAAAGGGGAATCCCTGCCCCGCGCCCGTGATCTGGGCGAAACGCGGGCGCAGCGTAGGCGCGGCGCGGAGGTCGGTACGCTCGACAGTGACGGCGTGCCTGCTCATGCTGGGGCAGTGCGCGTAGTCGGCATTGCGGCGCATGTCATTCCATGCCTTTTCGGCCCAGGGGCGAAGGTTTTCCGCATAGCCCCTGTTTCTGCGGTTCAGAATGCCCGAGAGGTCGGAAATGCCTCTCGAATCCGGCTTCGACTGGTTCCAGGCTGAGAAGAACAGCTTTCGGAAATGCCTGTAGTCCATGTCGCTCGAACCTTCCGTGCGTAGCGGAGTGTTCGGATCGCGCTTGGCAAAATGCGACAGGGCCTGCGGAATATGG
>JAKSQA010000189.1 GCA_024404335.1 Mailhella sp. | reverse complement strand
GCCTCCAGCTTCCCCTCCGGCGGCATCCGCTCCACCTTCGAGGCCCGCGGCTACACCGCGTGGGACCCCACCTCCCCCGTGTTCATGATCGGCCGCACCCTGCACATCCCCACCATGTTCTATTCGTACACGGGTGAGGCCCTCGACCGCAAGGTGCCGCTGCTCCGCTCCCTTTCCGCCGTGTCCAAGCAGGCCCTCCGCGTCCTGCGCATCTTCGGCAACACTGCCTCCCGCTTCGTCGTCGCCCAGGCCGGCCCCGAGCAGGAATACTTCCTGGTCGACAAGGAGCTCGCCGCCAAGCGCGCCGACCTGCTCATGACCGGCCGCACCCTCTTCGGTGCGACCACTCCCAAGGGCCAGGAGATGGAGGACCACTATTTCGGCGCCATCCCCACCCGCGTCATGGCCTTCATGGAAGACCTTGAGAGTACGCTCTACAAGCTCGGCATCCCCGCGCAGACCCGCCATAACGAAGTCGCCCCCGCGCAGTTCGAGCTGGCCCCCCTGTACGAGAAGGTCAACATCGCCACCGACCACAACATGCTGGTCATGAACCTCATGCGCTATGTGGCCGAGAAGCACGGCTTCCTGTGCCTGCTGCATGAGAAGCCCTTCGACGGCGTCAACGGCAGCGGCAAGCACAACAACTGGTCCCTTGCCGATTCCGAAGGCAACAACCTCCTGAAGCCCGGCGACACCCCCCAGGACAACGCCCAGTTCCTCGTCTTCCTCGCCGCCGTGCTCCGCGCCGTGCATAAGCATGCCGCCTGCCTCCGCCTGGGCACCATCGGCGCAGGCAACGACCACCGTCTCGGTGCCAACGAAGCCCCGCCCGCCATCATCTCCGTCTACACCGGCGACCAGCTCGCCGAGGTCATCGACTCCTTCATCGGCAGGACCACCTGCTCGCAGAAGGGCCGTCCCACGCTGAACATCGGCGTCGACGTCCTGCCCCCCATCCCCTGCGACTACTCCGACCGCAACCGCACGAGCCCCTTCGCCTTCACCGGCAACAAGTTCGAATTCCGCGCCGTCGGCTCCTCGCAGTCCATCGCCCCGGCCAACATCGCCATCAACGCCGCCGTGGCCAGCGCCCTTGAGTACATCGCCGACCGCCTCGAAGCCGACCTCGCGAAGGGCACCGCCCTCAACGACGCCGTCCAGGCCCTGCTGACCGAACTCTTCACCGAACACGCCCCCATCGTCTTCAACGGCAACGGCTACACCGACGAATGGCCCGTGGAAGCCGAGAAGCGCGGCCTGCCCAACTACAAGACCACCGTCGAGGCCCTGCAGCACTACAGCGACCCCGACGTGCTCGACACCTTCGTGCGGCACGGCATCCTCACCGAGCGCGAATGCCTCTCCCGCCAGGAGATCCTCTTCGAGAACTATGCCAAGACCATAGCCATCGAAGCCGCCACCGCCAGCCGCATCGCCCGCACGCAGCTCATGCCCGCCGTGCTGAAGGCGGAGGGCGAAACCGCCGCCATCATCAACGCCACCAGGGAAGCCGCCGGAAGCGTGCCCCAGTCGGAAGCCGACTACCTCGCCGGCTTCATCGCCACGGCCGACGAATTCCTGCGCTCCATCCACGCCCTCGATGAGGCCCGCGGAATCCTCGCCGCCGCCTCCGAGGCCGAGCAGGCCGCCCTCGCAGCCAGAGACGCCGTCATCCCCGCCATGGACGCATGCCGCGCATGCGCCGACAGGCTGGAATCCATCATGTCCAAGGATGCCTGGCCCCTGCCCAGCTATGCCGACCTGATGTGGACCATGTAGGCCCGCAGCGTTCCGCAGAGAACACCGGCAAAGGGAAACCCTCTTCGGAGGGTTTCCCTGCAATATGCCGGAAATGGTACATTTTTATATCAAGCAAGCAACAGCGTCACAAAAAGGATTCAAGGACGGGAACATGTGCAGAATCGGGTCGATAAAGAGCCTCACGCCCGTGCGGCCTTCAAAAGCCCTCGAACTGATGATACCCCAGCAGGAAGGGCACGATAATTCGGGCTTCGCCATGGTCATGCAGGACCTCTACGGAACCTTCGAGCCATGGAAGGACAAGCCCCTGCTTTCCGCCGCATGCACCTGGGAAAGCGAGGCCGTCATAGACGAATACATGCGGGAGCACCACTTCATACTCCTGCACAGCTGGCACCCCAGGATCGACGACAGGCCGGGCCTCGACATCAAGGCCATGCCACGATACCTGTTCCGCATCTACGACTACCCCCCCGAATACCGCTACAGCAGCGAGGAGGAGAAGTCGGAGCTCCTGCTCGATACGCGCCTGGCCCTGCGCTCCATGCTCGAGGCCGACGATTCCGGCTTCGTCTACTCCTTCTGGCCCGACGTGCTCACCCTCAAGGAGATCGGCGACCCGCGCGACATCGCCCGCTACTTCCGCCTCTGGGACGACGACTGCCCCATCCTTGCGAAGAACATCGTCACCCAGTGCCGCCAGAACACGAACTACGACATCGTGCGCTATGCGGCCCACCCCTTCTTCCTCCAGGGCTACACGGTCTGCGCCAACGGCGAGAACACGTTCTACACGAAGAACAAGGAATTCCAGCGCTCCCTGCACCGCGGCTACATCGGCTTCGAATCCGATTCGCAGTGCTTCCTCTACAGCCTGCACTACCTGCTCCATGTGCTCAAGTGGCCTCTGGACTACTTCAAGCATGTCATCACGCCGCTGCCCTTCGCCGAAATCGACGGGCGCGACGACCGCGAGGCCCTGCTCCTCATCCGCGAGACGCTCGCGCACCTGGAGATCAACGGCCCCAACACCATCATCGGCCTCCTCCCCGACGGGCGCATGATAAACTGCTGCGACTCCAAGAAGCTCCGCCCCGTCGTCATCGGCCGCACCGAGGGCATGGTGGCCATATCATCGGAAGTGT
>JAKSQA010000188.1 GCA_024404335.1 Mailhella sp. | reverse complement strand
GGGCCGGTTTATTGCTGAATAAGCCGGCAGTTCATCAGCAATGCGCGGCCGCTCCGACGGCCGCGCCAAGGTTTTCCATGGACATCCTATCCTTTGTATTGAACGGCCTTTCGGCCTGCGTGCAGCCCTTCAACATCCTCATGATGCTGGTGGGGCTTTTTCTTGGCATCGTAGGAGGCATGCTTCCCGGTATCAACGCCGTCACGACGCTCGCCCTTTTCGTTCCGTTCACGTTCGCCATGTCTCCCGACACGGCCCTCATCGCCCTTGGAAGCATCTACATGGGCTCCACGTACGGCGGCTCCATCGCCTCCGTCCTCATCAACACGCCGGGGCAGGCGAGCTCCATCGTCACAGCCCTTGAAGGATATCCCATGACGCTGCGGGGCGAAAGCCACCGAGCGCTCGACCTTTCGCTCGGAGCCTCCGCGTTCGGCGGCGTCTTCGGCGGCATAATGCTTCTGCTCTTCTTCGAGCCGCTCTCCAACGCCGCGCTGAAGTTCGGCTCCGAGGCCTTTTTCTGGATGGGCATATTCGGTCTGTCGGCGCTTGCGACGCTGTTCCCGGGGCAGGTCCTCAAGTCGCTCCTCGCCGGTTTCATCGGCATGGCCATCAGCACCATCGGCATGGACCAGTCCGCCGGACTTCCCCGCTTCACCATGGGCTGGTACGACCTTATCCAGGGACTGGACATGGTCGTCGTCATGATAGGGCTTTTCTCCATTTCGCAGATGTTCACGCTCATAGAATCGAATGAGAAGTACATCGTCGCGGAAAGCCGCGGCCGCAAGAGCTTCTTCAGCGTCGCCCTCGCCATACTGCGGCATCCGAAGCTCCTTCTCGGCTCCTCCATGCTGGGCACCTTCATAGGGATCATGCCCGGGGCGGGCGGAACGGTCGCATCCATACTCGCATACAACGAAGCCCGGCGCTTTTCCAAATATCCCGAGAAGTTCGGCACCGGCATCGACGACGGCATCATCGCTCCCGAATCGGCCAACAACTCAAGCGTCGGCGGCGCGCTTGTGCCGCTGCTCGCCATTGGCATCCCCGGCAGCGCCTCCGCCGCCGTCATCGTGGGCGGGCTCCTCGCGCAGGGGCTGCAGCCCGGCCCTCAGATGCTGGAAAAGAACCCCGACATCGCCTATGCGTTCATCGTCTCCATCATCGCATGCAGCCTCGTCATGATTCCCTGCGGCTGGGTGATATCGAGGTGCTGCGTGAAGATGCTCGGCGTTCCGCGCAAGGTTATCATCCCTGTCGTCATCACGCTTTCCTGCGTAGGCGCCTATGCGATCCGCAACAGCCTTTTCGACGTGAACGTCATGCTGGTTTCGGGCGGCATCGCGTATGTCTGCCTCAAGGCGAAGATCCAGCCGGCCTCCATGGCGCTCGGCCTCGTCCTCGGGCCGATAGTCGAAGAGAACCTCGTCACCACCATGATGCGTGCGAGGAGCACCGGCAGCCTTGCCGACCTGCTCATCTTCTCGCCCCTCTCCATGCTGTTCATCGTGCTTTCCGTCCTTGTCCTTGCGATGCCTTTCATCATGGCGCGGCTCAAAAAGGAGCAGACCTGCGGGCTGCACTGCGGGTTCGACACGTCGGCCTTCAGGCGCTTCGACTTCTGGCTGGTCGCGCTCATAGCCCTGGCCACGGTTCCCTTCCTCCGCGAGAGCATGACCTTCGGGCCGGAAAGCCGCATCTATCCTCTCTTCGTCTACAGCGGGATACTTGCCCTGGCTCTGCTCATCCTGGCTATGATGCTGTTCTTCTCAACAGGCCACAGCTTCGGCAGGTACACCGCATCGTACACGCATATCGCCGTATGCTTCGCCATCTGCGCCGCATGCGTCAACCTTTCGGAATTCGTCGGCTTCTATGCGTGCATGTTCATCTGCATCGCCTCGGTCATCGTCTATCTCGGGCACACGGTCTACGAGACGCCCGTCAGTCTGAAGTCGGCGGCATGGGCATGCATTGCGGCCTTCCTGACGACGGCGTTCGAGTACGCCAGCTTCACCATGCTCCTCCAGATGGACCCTCCGGCGGGATTCCTCATCTAAGGCATCCTCCCGCAAAGCAGCGGAAAATCATTCCGGGTTTCATGCCCGGCTTCATAAGGAATACGATATGGTCATTGACTTCCGCCTCCGTCCCCCCTACGGGGATTTCCTCAAGTCCGCACAGTTCAATCCCGAACGCAATGCCAAGATGACGAAAAGCTTCGGCATGTGGCAGACAAAGTCCACGCTTGAGCATTCCATGGAACTGTTCATCCAGGAGATGGATGCAGCCGGGATAGATCAGGGCGTCATGACGGGCCGCGTAAGCTCGAGCATGGGCAACGTGACCTGTGAATCCATCAGGGAGATCTTTCAGAAGTGGCCGGGCCGCTTCCATGCCTTCGCAGGCGGGCCGCTCCTTGACCATACGCGCTGCCAGGAGATCATTGACAGGGAAATCGTCAACGGCCCCTTCGCCGGCCTGAACGTCGAACCCATGTCCACCTACGACCAGCCCATGTATGCTGACGACCGCAGGATATACCCCGTCTATGAGATGGCGCAGTCTGCAGGCATTCCCGTGATGATCATGACAGGCGGATTCTGCGACGTGGACATGTCGTACACGCATCCCCAGCATATCGCGAATGTGGCCCAGGACTTCCCCGACCTGCTTATCGTCTGCCCCCATGGCTGCTGGCCCCATACGCGCGAGATGGTCCAGGTGGCCCTCCGCAAGGACAACGTCTATATCGAGGCCGATATCTATTCCATGGGCCTGCCCGGCTGGCAGGACTATATCTGGGCGGCGAACAACTTCTGCCAGGACCGCTTCCTCTACGGCAGCGCCCATCCCACCATGCCCATGGACGGCTGCATCGAGTTCTACAGGAAGGCCGGCATCAGGGAAGAGGTCTGGGATAAGATCATGTA
>JAKSQA010000187.1 GCA_024404335.1 Mailhella sp. | reverse complement strand
CCGCCGCAGGATCTCGCGCTCGGATGAGACCTGCGGAACCCCCGCTCCGACAACGATCGCACCGATGAGCTTCGTTCCGGCAAGGTCAATGCCCTCCGAAAACATACCGCCCATCACGCAGAATCCGACAAGCGACGTATCGGGATCCTCGTAGAAATTCTCGAGAAAGATCTCCCGGTCATCCTCTCTCATTCCTGGTGCCTGGCAGACCCAGTTGATGTCTTCATCCCGGTATTCTTTTCTGAAAATGTCGAACACGTCCTTCATCCTGAAGGGCGGCGGATGGTTCGCCTCCTCCTACGGGCACGGCACCAGCAACCTCGCCGACAAGACAAACGGGGTGCCCAACAGCAGCGGCCCGGCCCCATCCTCTGAGAAGGAAGCCCCAGCGGCATCGAACGACAAGCCTGCGGCGCCGGCAGCATCCGGCAGCGCCGCCAAATCCGATACAAAATAGAGGTCAGCATGATCGAGCGCTATTCCCGGCCCGAAATGGCCAGTCTCTGGACCCAGGAGAACCGCTACCGCTACTGGTTCAAGGTCGAACAGGCCGTATGCCAGGCATGGAACGAACAGGGCGTCATCCCCGATGAGGATCTGAAGAACATCCTTGTGGACGTCGACTTCGACGCCGACAAGATCCTCGAGATCGAGCAGGTGACCCGCCACGACATCATCGCCTTCCTCACCTATCTTGAGGAGAAGATCGGCCCCTCCGCCCGATTCATCCATTACGGGTGCACCTCCTCCGACATCGTCGACACCGCCATGGCGATGCAGATGGTGGAGGCCGGCCGCCGCATCCTCGACGACTTCGACCTCGTCCTCGGCGCCCTTGAGAAGCTCATCCGCGAGAACCAGGGCCGCGTGTGCATCGGCCGCTCCCACGGCATCCATGCCGAGCCCACGACCTACGGCTACAAGTTCGCCGGCTTCTATGCGGAATTCGTCCGCGACAAGAAGCGCTTCGCCGCCGCCATCGAAGACGTGCGCACCGGCAAGATCTCCGGCCCCGTGGGCACGTACACCATCGTGACTCCCGAAGTCGAGGCCCGCGCCTGCGAGCTCCTCGGACTGAAGGCCGACCCCATCTCCACCCAGATCGTCCAGCGCGACCGCTATGCCCACTACTTCACCGCGCTCGCCATCGCCGCCGGCACCATCGACCGCCTCTGCGTGGAGCTCCGCCACCTGCAGCGCACCGAGGTGCACGAAGTCGAGGAAGGCTTCGCCAAGGGCCAGAAGGGCTCCTCGGCCATGCCGCACAAGCGCAACCCCATCTCCGCCGAGAACATGAGCGGCCTCGCCCGCGTCATCCGCTCCAACGCCATGGCATCCCTGGAGAACCAGGCCCTCTGGCACGAGCGCGACATCAGCCACTCCTCGGTCGAGCGCATCATCACCCCCGACTCCACGATCCTCATGGACTACGTGCTCAACCGCCTCACCCGCCTCATCAGCGGCCTGCGCATCCTGCCTGAGAACGTCGAGCGCAACCTGTGGGGCAGCTACGGCCTCTTCTTCTCCCAGCGTGTCCTTTCCGCCCCCATCGAAAAGGAAATGCCCCGCCAGCAGGCCTATGTGGTCGTGCAGAAGCGCGCCATGGAAAGCTGGGAGACGCAGAAGCCCTTCCCCGAACTCATCCGCGGCGACGCCGAGATCCAGGCCCATCTGACGCCCGCCGAGCTCGACGCCCTCTTCGACCTCAAGCACTACGCCCGCTTCGAGTCCGAAATCGTCGAACGCGTGCTCGCTGAGAAGTAGGGCCATCCCTTCGGCTTTCCCAGGCGGGGAGGAAGGCGCGCCTTCCTCCCCGCTTCCATATCACACCGCCGGCCCCGGCCGGACCATACGGACACCTGCACCATCCATGAAGAGCCCCATCCGCCACGTCCTCCATCCGGCCCTCGCCGTACTTTTCTCCGCAGCCATCCTCGCCCCCTCCGCAGCCCTCGCCGACGGCTGGACGGCCCGGCTCCTTCCCGATTCGCTTCCCGAGCTCACCTTCGCCGCCGACAAGGCCGGCAGGGAGCTCATCCGCATCGACAGGAAGGGCGCCTCCCCCCGCATCATCAGGCACGACTGCATCCACGGCCGCGTCGAAGGCGACAAGCAGAAGCAGGGCGACCTCAAGACCCCCGAGGGCGTCTACTTCGTCACGCGCAAGGTGGCCGGCCCGCTTGACTTCATGGAATACGGGCCCCACGCATTCGCCCTCGACTACCCCAACCCCGTGGACAGGCTCCGCGGCAAGACGGGCGGCGGGATATGGCTCCACAGCAAGGGGCGCCCCATCAAGGGGATAACGACCCGCGGCTGCCTCGCCGTCGAGCAGGATGTCATCACCGGCCTCGTGGGCACTGCCGTGCCGGGTGTTCCGGTCGTCATCGCCGAACATGTCGACGCCGCCCTCCTCAGGCCGGCTCCGGAACCGAAGGAAGGCGAGGCCGAACGCGCCTCCGCACCCGACGCCTCCGCCGAGAAGAAAAGCAGGGCCGCCGTGCTGAAGGCCCTGGAAAGCTGGGCCGCCGCCCTGAAGAAGGATGCTTCCGACGCGATGGCGTACTACGACGCGAAGCGCTTCGCAGCCGCCGGCGGCGACTCCATGAAGGAGGTAAGGGGCCGCCTCTCCGCAAAGAGGCTTCCCCGGCACGGCATGTCGGAAGCCTGCTTCTTCCCCGGGCCGGGCTACACGGTCACGAGCTGGAGGGAAGCCGGAAACGGCGCCCTGCATGTCCTCTACTGGATGACCGACAAGACGGGCGCGCCGAAGATCGTGGGCGAGAAGTCCATCCGCTGACGGGCTGACGGATTCCCCGTCCCGCCGCAGGGCGCGATGCCGTGCCGCCTCCGGAAAATCCCGGGGCCATGACCTCACGAGCGCCTGAAGCCGTTAAGTCAGGACCACCCGTAAAACGGGTGGTTTGCTCCAGCCCTATAAGGGCTGGTT
>JAKSQA010000186.1 GCA_024404335.1 Mailhella sp. | reverse complement strand
TTTCAATGCAATCCGCCTGGCTCTATCCGGCCAGAGCGGACAGGTGCTCGTCACCGCCTAGCCTGAACAGTAACTCCGTACGTATCCGTCGCCCTGGCGGTAAAGGTGCCTGTATACCGTATTTTTGCGGGGCGGGAATGACGGACGCATGGGGCGGGGCATCAGGCCCCGCCCCATGCCCGTCTGATGGCGGTATTCAGCCTTCAATGCGGCCATGACCGATGAAAATAACAGTAGACCAGGACTTATAGATGCTGCTTTCCTGCGATACGAAATTGAACTGTTTCGAGAGGTTGACCGAAAACACATCTATGTATTCCTGAAGAAGGAAACCGGATTCTGGTATTCTTCAGGAGCCTGCCCTTTCAGGACCATGGCAAGATCAGCAGCAAAATCAGCAGAATCGAGATCGCCACCAAGCACCTCTTCACGGGGGGCGCATACTTCAAACAGGTTGGGGAGCATGGGATTTTGCTCCTGTCAAACTCGCTTGGAAGCCCGACCTCAAGGAATCCTGTTCCTAGGCCGCGGGAAGCGCTTTTTTCAGCGATTCCCTAGAACCCCAGGGTGAAGACACGCTCGTCGTCTTCGAAGAAACGCACGGTCATGGTCTTCTTTCTGCAGTTGACCACGGAAGTGTAGACGGATTCCCACATGCCGCCTTTGGCGATGCGGGCATCGCGGTCCATGGAGGGAGCGTCGGCGTACGTGCCGGCCATCCAGGCCTCGAACTCCTTCTTGCCGGCCTGGCTGAGCAGGTAGTCGGAAGACCAGTGCGGCCTGCCGCCGACGAACTCGGAGCGCACGTCGAAGGCGGCATTTGCAGGGTCGTACGCCTGGCTGTAGGTCACCTTCTTCATAAGCTCCATCATGCCCTTCTCGCCGCTGACCTTCCTGAGGCCCTTGGTGACGAGAGCGTAGCGCCCCAGGCCGGATTTGTAGGCCTCCACCTTTTCCAGACGGGGCGTGATGTAGAAATTGGTCTGGACGGACTGCCTGGGCAGCCACACGGCCTCGTTCGCACCGAGCTCGAGCACGCCGAAATTGCCTGTCGCATCGGCCATGAGGAAGCAGAACGGCCAGGTCATCTCGGCGTTTTTGATGGTGTATATGTCGAGCTCCTTCACGAGGGCCACGGCCTCCTTCACGGTGGCGCAGCGGGCGGCCAGGTATGAGGGCAGGCCCATAGCCGAGACGCGCTTTTTGCCGGGGTTGGTGCCGGGGCAGCTGAATTTGTCCGTGCCGTCGGGGTAGACCTCGTTCGTGCGCATGTTGATCTCGATGTACAGGCCCTTCTCATTGAGCACGTCGGTGGCGCCGAAGGGAAGCACGCGGCGCTCCTCGTCGGAAAGGCCGTTCGTCCAGAAATCGTCGAAGTCGGGGCCGAAGCTGTGGCTGTATGTGAGGCGCAGGGTCTTCAGCTCGCCGGGCACGGCGGTGCGCACTATGTAGGCGCTGTGGTTGGAGATATAGAGGTCGAGATTGCGGCCTGCGACGGTGTCGCCGCTGGGCATGGTCTTCACTGCGGCCGTGCACCCGCCTCTGCGCCACCCGTCGAAGCGCTTTTCGAGGAACTGCTCGCCGGCCTGGCTGTCGAGCGAGGTGTAGGGCGCAAGCTCGATGACCTGCCTGGCAAGTACCTTGTCCTGAGGGTTGACGTCGGCGTCGGCGATCATGGGGAATGCGGCGGAAAGGCCGAAGGCCAGCATAAGCGCGGCCGGAAAGCGGACGATGGAACGGCTGGAGAATATCATGGAAGCCCCCTGGGCTCTAATAGGATGAGATGGCGGAGATGCTGCGGGGCGCGGATGCCCCGTATGACATGGTTTTGCGGCTTAACAATACGGCTGTCAAGCGGCTCGGGCAGGCGGGGCGGAATGCGGGCCTCCGGCATGCAGCCGCCCGGCTCGGAATGCCGGAAGAGCGCGGCCGGGGTACTTGCCTGTTTTCATCCTCCTTGGTAAATTCATGTGGAAAGCGTGATCACAGGTCCTCCGGCGATTTGAAGCACGCAAGACATCTGGCAGAGGGGATAGCTGAATGGCCTTTGAATACATCGGCCCGCTTCTTGAGGAAGCCGTGCAGACGACCACCCCCGTGGACGTCCGCGGCCGAGTGGAGCAGGTGGTGGGTACCATCATCAGAGCCGTCGTGCCCGGCGTGAAGGTCGGGGAGCTCTGCATCCTCAAGAATCCCTGGGAGGAGTTCACCCTCATGGCCGAGGTGGTGGGCTTCATACGCAACGTGGCGCTGCTTTCCCCCCTCGGCAGCTGCCAGGGCGTGTCGCCTGCGACGGAGGTCATACCCACCGGCGAGATCCTTTCCGTGCCCGTGGGGGCGGAGCTGCTCGGCCGCGTGGTCGACGGCCTGGGCCGCCCCATGGACGGCGGGCCCGAGCTGCACACCCGCGCACGCTACCCCGTCTTCGCCGAGGCGCCCAACCCCATGACGCGCCGCATCATCGACAAGCCGCTCTCCCTTGGACTCCGCAGCCTCGACGGCGTGCTCACCTGCGGCGAAGGCCAGCGCATGGGCATCTTCGCGGCGGCCGGCGGCGGCAAGTCCACCCTGCTTTCCAGCATCATCAAGGGCTGCTCGGCCGAGAGGTGCGCGAGTTCATCGAGCACGACCTGGGCCCCGAGGGCCGCAGGAAGGCCGTGCTGGTGGTCTCCACCTCCGACAGGTCGTCCATGGAGCGCCTCAAGGCGGCCTACACCTCCACGGCCATAGCCGAATATTTCCGCGACCAGGGCCGCAGCGTCCTGCTCATGATGGATTCCGTGACCCGCTTCGGCCGCGCCCAGCGCGAGATCGGGCTTGCCGCCGGCGAGCCGCCGACGCGCCGCGGATTCCCCCCTTCGGTCTTCTCCGAGCTGCCCAAGCTCATGGAGCGCGCGGGCAACAACGACAAGGGCTCCATCACGGCGCTCTACACCGTGCTGGTGGAAGGCGAC
>JAKSQA010000185.1 GCA_024404335.1 Mailhella sp. | reverse complement strand
TTGCGGGCTTCGTCTTCTGCCTGCGGGCAGACCTCCCCTACCGGCCGCCGCAGGGCGCATCCTTCGGCAGCTACGCGCAGCATCTGCGCGGCTCCCTCGTCTCGCTGCGGGCCCTGATGCTCTTCTCCCTGCGGTTCCTTACCGCGTTCGTCATCTTCGGTGTCTACTACGTATTCTATCCCCAGCATGTATGCATCAGGCTCGGCGCCGATGCCGCCGCCGTAGGGCCGGGCTTCAGCTTCTATGCGGCGGGCATGTTCGCCGGGGCGTCGGCCGTCCCCGCCCTCACCCGCATGATGCCCCAGTGGGCCGTCGGGCTGCTCGGCGGCGTGCTCTTCATCGCCTTCGATGCGGCGCTTTTCCTCGGCACCTCGCTGTGGAGCGCCTTCCTCGCCTCCCTGTTCATCGGCCTCTCCTCGGGCATCATAAGCGCCAACACGGTCTCGCACGTCTCCATGATCACCACGCCCGACACGCGCGGATCGGTGCTTGCCGCCTACTCCTTCATCTTCCGCCTGTGCCAGTCGTGCGCGCCCACGGTCTGCGGCCTGCTCTTTGCCGCCGGCTCCTATGAGGCCGTCTACACAGCGGGCGGAGCGGTATGCACGGCAATCACCCTCATAGCCGTCCTGGCCTTCAGCGCGGCAGACAGGGCCGAACGCCGCCGCGGAGTCTGAACCGTTTCGGAGGGGGATTTTTTCTGTTTTTCGGGAAGGAAAACCTTCCGAGGAAGGTTCTTCCTTCCCGGACCCATCCTTTCCAAGGCTTTTTAAGAAGCACGCGCATGAAAAAAGGCCTCGGCAGACATGCGCCGGGGCCTCTCCATAAGTTTCCGTTATCTGCGGAAAGCGGCTGTCCTCACCATGCCGCGTGATTCAGCGGCTCTGCAGGCCTGCAGCCTTCGCAATCAGTCCGAAGGGCAGCATGCGGCGTACGGCCGCACAGGCCTCGGCGGGCGGCAGGCCCATGCCCGTCTCCCACGCGGCGCGCACGGCTTCACGCTCCGCCCCGAAGGCGAAGGCGGCCCAGAGCAGCGTCTTCGGGTCATCCGTCATGTCCCATGCGGCCCGGGCATCCCGGCCCTCGGCGCAGCGGGCGGCAAGTTTTCCCACAAGGGCCGGCTGCTCGGCAACCCACTGGATGTCCATGGAAAGCAGGAACTCGCCGTCTTCAGGCGAAGGATCGAGGGGCAGCCCGGCCACGGCGAAGGCAAGCGCGGCCGCAGCGGGCAGCGGCCCCTCGGCGGCCGGCCCGGCGAAGACGCCGCAGCCGTCAAGGCATGCGATGACGTGCCGGTCGAGCGTGTTCCTGTCCGCAAGGTCGCTTTCCATCTCGTCCATGATCTTGATGCGCCTGTTCCCCGCCTGCGGTATCGAGAGGCGCTCGCCCTTCACCTCGGTGCGCCAGCGCACATCGGCCGCAGCCCGGGCGTCGGCGGACTGCATCCAGCGGCGGGCGGCGACGGCAAGCATGCATGGCGGCACGCCCGCGCCGGCAAGGAACGCCTGCATGGCTGCGGAAAGCGCATCGCGGGGCTGCTCCCCGTCCTCAAGGTCCACCCCGGCGAAGCCTGCCAGGGATTCCGGCACAGCCGCAGCGGCGGCCTCGATATCGTTGATGAATTCGGCGGCGGCCGCCGTCATGCGGAGCGATTCCGCAAGTATCGCAAGCGTTTCGGTCTTCATGGTCGGTTCCTGGTCTTCCGCGCCGAGGCGGCATGCCCGCACGGATTCGAGATTCCCTCCGCCCGGCATCGTGCGGCACGGGGCGGCCGCACCGCACGCAGCGGCTCATACAGGCAGACTTTGCCAGCGCATCCGTGTTTTTTCAACGGGAATTTCGGCTGCTCGCACGGAATCCCCGCCATCCAGTCCTCCGCTCCGCCGGAACATCCTCCTCGTGCGGCGGGAGACATTGCCGTACCACGTAGACCGCACAGGCCCGCCCATCATCCTATCCGCCGCCCTTCGGCCCGATATTTTTCCGCTTACGTGAATCGCACCTCCTCCATGACCGCCACAGCGGCAAAGCGCCGTGCGGACTTCCGTCCTCCTCAGGCCGCCGATTGACGGCAGACCCCGCTCACCGTATGTTTTAAAAAATTCCGGCGATGGCCCACGGCCGCACCATCTCCGGAAAAGGACCGCTCCGGCCGGGATTCATGCGGCTTCAAACACGGGAGGAATGCCATGAGCCAAGGGCTCTTCCAAGAAGACCCGATGCTTTCCATCCGCGAGGCCTTCAGGCGCGGCGATCCCATCGATGAATCCAAGGTGCGCCCCTTCATCCTCGAATCATGGAAGCGCTGCCGCACACTGAACGTCGACGGCCCCTCCGCCTCAAGACATGTCGCTCCCGAAGTCCTAAAGGAAGCCCTGATTAAGAACAGCGAACTTCTGGCAAGCTCCGTCCCCATCATGGAGAATCTGCTGTCCTCCGTCAGCGCGGTGCACAGCGTCATCGGACTTGCCGATTCTGAGGGACTCATCCTCCATATTGCCGGCGCCAAGGAGGACATCAGCGCCCTGGAAGTCTTCCAGACCGGATGGTATGCGACGGAGGACACCTCCGGAACAAACGGCATCGGCACGGGGCTCATCGAGAGGCGCCCCCTGGCAATCCTCGGGGCCGAGCATTTCTACGGCGACGCCCTCGGCTGGTGCTGCACAAGCGCTCCGATCATGAACGAGGGCAATTTCGCAGGTGTGCTGAACATCACGATCAAGACGGACAGCTACCACCAGCACACGCTCAGCCTTGTCCAGGCTGCCGCCTATGCCATCTCAGAGCAGCTGAAACTTCGGCTCCTGTTCAAGGAGCAGACGGCAATGCTCGAATCAATGACGGAAGGCATAATCATCCTTGACGCATCCCTCCGCATCCGCACGGCCAATAAGCGCGCCCGCACCATGCTCGGCATTGACGGGGATTTCGCCGGACGCATGCTCTCCGACTTTGTCTCCAACCTT
>JAKSQA010000184.1 GCA_024404335.1 Mailhella sp. | reverse complement strand
CCCAGGGGGGAAGACGCGTCGTGCCGCGTGAGGAGGGCCTCGATGCGTGCCATTTCGGCGAAGGCGCGGTCGGCGGCCTCGGCGGCGAGTCCGGCGGGGGCTCCCGCCGTTCTGATGCTCACGAAGGTGCCCATGAGCAGGCGGGTCTCCCCGAAGTCACGGGAGGAGGCCGCCTCCGCATGGCGGGCGGCAGGCAGAAGGGCGGCCGCGGTGCCGGCGAACGCCTTCATGAATGATCGGCGGGTGAACATGTCGTCTCCCTGCGATGCGGTCAGGCGGACTTTTCCGCGATTTTCTTTGCGAGGGCGGGGCTGATCGCCCTGGATTCGTCGTAATGCGCAAGCACGGCGCCGCCGCGGAGGCGGAGTATCTTGCGGGGGCAGGCGAGCGCGCAGGCTTCGCCGCAGTCCGTGCAGGCAAGGCACTTCTCGTAGTCGATCTGGACGCGGTCGTCCTCGATGGCGATCGCCTTGGCGGGGCAGACCTTCACGCACTTCCCGCAGTGGATGCAGCCGACGGCGCAGACGTCCATGACGGCCTTGAGCCTGTCCTTTGTGGAGCAGCTCATGGCCACCTTCGAACGGCGGGGGATGAGCTGGAGCACGCTCCGGGGGCATACCTTGGTGCAGGCGCCGCAGCCGCCGCAGACGGATTCGTTGACATGCACGATGTAGTTCTCCACATGGAGCGCGTCGAAGGTGCAGGCCTTCACGCAGTCGCCGAAGCCGAGGCACGAGAAGTCGCAGGTGTCCGAGCCGAAATGGAGGGATGCCGCCGCCGCGCAGGTGGGGATGCCCTGGTAGTCGTACTTGGGCTTCACGTCGCCGGCGTTCTTGTCGCAGCGCCTGTGCGTGATGAGGGGCTCCCTTTCGGTGGAGAGCTGGCCCGTCAGCTCGCCGATGGCGGCGGCCACGGCGGGGCCGCCCACCACGCAGAGGTTGGGGGCGATGGCGGGGTCCTTTATGACGGCGACGGCATAGCCTTCGCAGCCGGCATAGCCGCAGCCGCCGCAGTTCGCCCCGGGGAGGGTGCCGGTGACGGCCTCTACGCGAGGGTCCTCGTCGACGGCGAACACCCTGGAGGCCACGGCGAGAAGGGCCGCCGCCACGAAGCCGAGCATGGTAAGCATGAGTATGGAGGAAAGAACCATGGTCACGTCCTTGATGCTGAACTGTCTTTCGGAATGCCGGAGGGGCTACACCATGCCCTTGAAGGCCATGAACGAGAGCGCCATGATGCCCGCCATGATGAGCGCGATGGGCGTGCCGCGCAGGGCCTTGGGCACGCGGCAGGTCTCAAGCCTCTCGCGCACGCCGGCCATGAGCAGAAGGGCGAGCAGGAAGCCCGCTCCGGTGGCCAGGGCATAGACGAGCGCGGTCATGAGCCCCAGCTCCTCGCGCTGCACGAGGAGCGTCACGCCGAGCACGCAGCAGTTGGTGGTGATCAGCGGAAGGAAGATGCCGAGCGATGCGTACAGCGGGGGGATGGCCTTTTTGAGGAACATCTCCACGAACTGCACCAGCGATGCGATGATGAGGATGAAGGCCAGCGTCTGCAGGTATTCCAGATGGGCCGGAATGAGCACGTACTTCTGCACGAGCCATGTGCAGAGCGTGGCCATGATGGTGACGAATATGACGGCCGAGCCCATGCCGAGTGCCACGCCCTTCTCCTTGGAGCAGCCGAGGTAGGGGCAGTTGCCGAGGTTCTGGGCCAGCACGACGTTGTTGACGAATATGGCGGAAACGAAGATCTCGAAGATGCTCATGGCTTATTCCCCCTGCCGTCCGGCGCCGCAGGCCGTGCATCCGCCGCAGCCGGGCAGCGGGTTCTCGGGGACGGCGAGGTTGCGCTTTCTGGCCTGGTGCTGGGTGTTCCAGTTCATGAGGCCGAGGATGATGCCGAGGCACAGGAAGGCTCCGGGCGCCTCGGTCATGACGGTGAAGGGCTGGAAGCCTTCCCACATCACGGGCACGCCGAAGACGGCCCCCGTGCCGAAGAGCTCGCGCACGGCGCCGAGGAACGTCAGCGACATGGTGAACCCGAGCCCTATGCCGAGGCCGTCGGCGATGGAGAGATGCACGGGGTTCTTGGCGGCGAAGGCCTCGGCCCGGCCGAGGATGACGCAGTTGACCACGATGAGCGGCACGAAGATGCCCAGCTGCAGGTAGAGCGGGTAGGCGTACGCCTGCATGAGCAGCTCCACGGCGACGACCAGCGTGGCCGAGATGGTGATGAAGCAGGCGATGCGGACCTTCTTGGGGATGAAGCCGCGGACCATCGAGATGATCATGTTGGAGAGCGTGAGCACGAAGAGCACGGCGAGCCCCATGCCGAGCCCGTTCGATGCGCTCTTGGTGACGGCGAGCACGGGGCAGAGGCCGAGCAGGAGCCGGAACGGGGGTATCTCTTTCCAAAGGCCTTTGGTGAGTTCCTGGATGAAGCGGTTCATGGCGTGCCCCGTTATTTCCATTTCTCCACAAGGAGCGGTTTGAGTTCGCGGTACATGTCGGCTGCGCCGGCGACGGCGTAGATGACGCCGGTGGAGGATACGGTGGCGCCCGAGATGGCGTCTATGTCGCCGCCCTTGCTCTTGAGCTGCACGGGCAGGGCCCTGCCGGGGAACTGGCTGATGAAGTCGGCTTCCTTGACGCGGGTGCCGATGCCGGCGGTCTCCTTCATCGTGGTGATGCCGATGCCGGCGAGGGTGTCGTCTGTGATGTTGAAGCCCACGACGACGCCGAGATTGCCGCCGTAGCCCTTGCCGAAGGCCTCGATGGCCACGCCGGCGAGCCTGCCGCCCTTTATGGAGGGGAAGACGTTGACGCGCCTGCCGTCGCTGAGCGTGAATGCCGCACGGTCGGCTATGGGGGAGTTCTCCGCAGCTCTGAACGCCTCGGGGACGGCGGGGACCTGCACGCTGGCGCGCCCCGGGCTTCCGACCTTCTCGGCCGTGCTCATCTTGAGGTAC
>JAKSQA010000183.1 GCA_024404335.1 Mailhella sp. | reverse complement strand
TGCCCGGCGTGCTGCCTCTGGCGCTGCTGGCGCGGAACGAGCATGCCCGGGGCCTTCTCGTCTCGCCTGACAATGCAGCGGAGGCCGCTGTCGCAGAGGGGCTGGCCGTCTATGCGCCCTCGACGCTCGCCGAGGCCGCAGCGCTGCTGTCGGGAGCGCTGGAGCTGCCTCAGGCGGAGCCTCTTCCTCCGCAGGATGCGGCGGGATGCGCTCTCGATTTCTCCGATGTGAAGGGGCAGGAGCATGCGAAGAGGGCGATGGAGATCGCTGCGGCCGGCGGGCACAACCTGCTTCTCATCGGGCCTCCCGGAAGCGGCAAGACCATGCTTGCGAGGCGCATGCCGGGCATACTGCCTCCGCTCTCCTTCGAGGAGTCGCTGGAGGTCACGAAGATATACAGCGTGGCGAGACTCCTGGGCAGGAAGGGCATCATGACGGAAAGGCCCTTCAGGACGCCCCATCACAGCGATTCCGGCGTGTCCATCATCGGAGGAGGCATCCCTCCCCATCCCGGCGAGGTGAGCCTTGCGCACCGGGGCGTGCTGTTCCTCGACGAGCTGCCGGAATTCCAGCGCCAGGCGCTGGAGGTCCTCCGGCAGCCGCTGGAGGAGGGGGACGTCACCATTTCCCGCGCGACGTACTCCATCACCTACCCGGCCGACTTCATGCTCGTGGCGGCCATGAATCCCTGCCCCTGCGGGTACAGCACCGACCCCAGGCATGCATGTACATGTTCCGTTCAGGCGATCACGAAATACCGCGGAAGGCTGTCGGGGCCGCTTCTCGACCGCATAGACCTCCACGTCGAGGTCCCGGCTGTGAGCTACGACGAGCTCAGCACGGCCTCCACCGGCCCTTCCACGGCGGAGATAAGGGAAAGGGTCGTCGCCGCACGGCGCATACAGGCCGACCGATATATGGGAAGCCGGTTCAGGACCAACTCCGACCTTGCGGGCTCTATGCTTGAGGACTGCTGCCGGCTCGGACGGGAGGAGCGGGAGTTCCTCGGCAATGCCGTGGAATCGCTGGCCCTGTCGGCGCGTGCGTACACGCGGATACTGCGCGTATCGCGTACCATAGCGGATCTTGACGGCGAGGAGCGGATCGCGCTTCCGCATATCGCGGAAGCGATCAGCTGCCGGGTGCTCGACCGGGAGAGGCCATGAGAAAAGACCTGGCGGAAGCCGTCATGCTTTCCTTCGCCGCATCGGCGGCGGTGTTCCTCGGGACGGCGAATCCCGTCGTCCATGTGCCGTTCCTCATCATGTTGCTGCCGGCAGTCCTTCACCGCATTGCGGTGAAGGGGGATGCGCCGTTCTGCAGCGGCGCCGCAGCCGCGCTTCCGGGCACGGCTGCCGCACTGTACTGGATCGCCGTGGCCGCAGAGCACTATGGGGGGATGCCCTGGATGCTCGCCGTTCCGTGCTCCATCGCGCTCGGCGCCTGCGTATGCCTCTGGAACGGCGCGTGGACATGGGCGATGGCGCGTCTGCGCGGCCTCCCGCCGCTGAAGACTGCCGCTGCCGCCGCTCTGCTCTGGTATTTCTCCGAATGGACCCGCAGCTGGGTGATGACCGGCTTTCCCTGGCTTACCCTGTCGTCGGGGCTGGCGGCCTGGCCCGCACTGCTCCAGCCGCTGAGCCTTCTGGGTGAATTCGGCTATTCCGGCATCCTGGCCGGAACGGCGGTGCTCGCCGCCGATCCGCGCATGCACGCCTTTTCGAGCCGTACGCTGCGGCATGCGGCCGTCCCCGCCGCGCTTGTCCTTGTCCTGGGCGCGTGGAGCGCATGGCGCTTCGCATGGATGGCGGATTCCGCACCTCTTGAGGGGCGCCCCGTGGATGTCGTCCTGTGCCAGGGCAATATCCGGCAGGATGTGAAGTGGACTCCGGCATACAAGGCCGACACCCTGCGGAAGTATGAGCTGCTGACCCTCTCCGCACTGGGGGAAGGGCCGGAGAAGCCCGACCTCATCCTCTGGCCGGAAACGGCGATGCCCTTCATCTATCCGGGGACCTCGCCTTTTCCGCAGGAGCTGCGCAGGTTCGCCGCCGGATCGGAATGCACGGTCGTCTTCGGCTCCCTGGGAAGCGACGGGAGCGGACGGCTGCTTCGCAACAGCGCCTTCGCGGTCTCCGCGGAGGGGGACATCGGCCGGAGCGACAAGAGGCATCTCGTTCCCTTCGGCGAATACCTGCCGCCCGTGCTGGACTGGGAGGTCTTCGCCGGCCTGTTGCAGGGGCTCGGCGGATTCAGCCCCGGTGAAGGCGACGGCATCCTCAGGCTTCCTCTCCGCAGGGGCGGGGAGGCTGCCGCAGGCATGCTCATATGCTATGAGGCGGTATTCCCCGAGATCGCCCGGGAACAGGCGGCATCCGGGGCGGAGCTGCTCCTGAACATCAGCAACGACGCATGGTACGACAGGACCTCGGCGCCGATGCAGCACCTTCAGCTTTCGCTGATGCGGGCCGTGGAGCAGGGAAGGTTCCTGTGCCGCGCCACCAATACGGGAATGACGGCCGTGGCGGACCCGCTGGGCCGTCTGGAGATCCTCCGCGGAGGCGCCGGCGCCCCCATGCTCTTCGAAAGCGGCATGCTCCGGGGAAGAGTGCTTGCATTGCGTTCCCATACACCGTATTTCTATCTCCATCCATGGCTCCCCCTGCTGGCCGCCGCCGCGCTCGCGGCGCTTCTGCCCGCATTGAGGGGAAGACGGCCGCGCAGTGCCGCGGCCGGACATTTCAGGAATGATTGATGAGGATCCCTTCATGATACAGCTCGCCGAACTCAGATCCCGCTGCGGAGAACTAACGGAACAGTATAACTCGCTCTGGGGGCGTCTTTGACCTCGCCGGCAAGGAAAACAGGCTTCAGGAAATAGAGCAGGCCATCTCGAGCCCGGACGCATGGGCGGACCAGGAGAAGATGACCCCCCTCCTCACGGAGAAGAGCCGCCTCGAGGGCGAGGCCGCGC
>JAKSQA010000182.1 GCA_024404335.1 Mailhella sp. | reverse complement strand
CGCCGACCGGATCCGCTGCTACGGCCTCGCCTTCGACGGAAAGACCGTGCTGATTGGCTGAAGGCGCACATCCGTATTGACAATCGTGACGTAGTTCACTAAAGAAACTTCTATTGAATAAACGTATCGCCGGGGTACCGATGGCGGTACAAAGAATGAGGAGAATCTCATGCAGAAGAAGTTCTGTGCCATCGCCGCCGCCCTCGCTCTGGGCGGTCTGCTTGCCGTTTCCGGCAGCGCCTTCGCTGCCAAGGGTTTCCAGCATCTTTCCTTCATGGGCAGCTACCTTGAGAAGCACCCCACCGTCGTCAACGTGTGGAAGCCCTGGTTCAAGGTCGTGGAAGAGAAGTTCCCCGGCAAGCTCAGCTTCGACTATTTCGGCCAGGGCCATCTGTACCCTGAGGCCGAGGGCCTTTCCGCCATCTCCGACGGCCGCGTCGACTTCGGCACGCTGCGTCCCTCCGTCTTCCCCGGCAAGATGAACCTCCTCGCCGCCCCCGCGCTGCCCGGCATGTGCCCCAACGCCATCGTCGGCTCCCTGGTGACCGAAGACCTCATCCGCAAGTTCGAAGGCGTGCGCGCCGAATTCCCCAAGGGCACCCGCCACTGCTTCTCCTGGGCCTCCGCCGCATACCAGCTGCACACCATCAAGCCCGTCAAGTCGCTCGCCGACGTCAAGGGCCTCAAGATCATCGCCTGGGACGCCACCACCCTTGAATATGTGAAGGCCCTCGGCGCCAACGCCATCCGCCTCAGCTCGCCCGATTCCTACCTCGCCCTCTCCAAGGGCATGGCCGACGGCGTGCTCTGCCCGCTGGCTCCCCTCCGCTCCTACAAGATCACCGAAGCCACCAAGAACCATCTGCTCCTCGACCTCGGCATCAACACCTTCTGCATGGAAGCCAACGAGCAGCTCTGGAACGACATGCCCGCCGACATGCGCACCTGGCTCGACAGCGAATTCGGCATGAAGATGGCCCTCGCCGCCGGCAAGTCCCTTGAGGACGGCGCCAAGCGCGACATCGAATGGATGAAGGCCCAGGGCCACCAGTTCTTCCCCATCTCCGACGAGGACCGCGCCGAGATGCTCAAGAACATGGCCAAGTTCGCCGACCTGTTCAAGACCAGCGAATGCAAGGGCATGGATCCCAAGCTCGTCGAAGACGTGCTGAACTACACCCGCGAGCGTTCCGCATTCTACCAGGCCGAGATGAAGGCCGGCAAGTACGGCGACTACGGCATGTAGTCCCTGCCTGAATGCGCAGATGATACGGGGGCCGGGCGCCGGAAGGTGCCCGGCCCTCTTGCGTCGATTGCCCCCACCGCTTCCTCTGGAGGGCGAGGGCAGGCGGCACGCGCGGCATAGCCCTCGACGACCTGGTCTTCGTGAACCTTCGTGAAGAGTGCAGTCCCTCCGGCCATGAAGCGCTGCATCCCCCCGGGCTGTCGGGGGAGGGGGGCCTCCCTGAACCCGCTGAAGGCAGGGCACGATGCGGCCGGCATCGAGGGGCGGCGCCGCAGTTGCGGAACAGGAGGATCTGCTCCGGCGTGGGCAATTCATCGGCTTCCCACGGCTGCCCATCGCCGAAGAAGGCAGAGAAGTGCTGGAGGCTCTTCCCCTGCCGATCAAGCCGTCCGTCTGGAAGCCGGACGGTGGGATAGGCGATCAGATCCGGAAACGGAATGTTACGTGATGAAAGTTTTTGAAACGTGACTTGAGGCGGCCGGCGGGCTATAGGGGAAGTGCTGGCCGGCCGTCCAGAGAATGGCGAAGCATCCTGTAGCCATTCCATAGCGCAACGGCTGAACCTCCGACATAGAGCGTCTCTCTCCTCAAGCCCCGGGCATTACTCCCCCGGGGCTTTTCATTTGACGGCGCATGGAGTATGCTACCCGGCATCATTAAGGAGAACATCTATGGGAATCATTGAGAATTTCTTCCGCCCGATACCCGCATTCCTCGGAGTGCTCATCGTGATATGGCTCGCCGTGGCCTTCAAGCACACACGCGAGCGCCTTGCCGAGATGGACGCCCGGAACACCGACCTCACCCGCCGCGTGAGCGAGCTTGAGCTCGAGCTCAAGGCGCTGAAGGGCACGAAGGCGGAATAGCCCCATGGTTCACGACCGCACGCACCGTGCCACTCCTGCGCCGTGCAGGGAGAACTCCATGACGAAACCGCTTTGCGCCATACTTGCCGCGGCCCTGCTTTTCGGAAGCGCCCTGCAGGCCGCCCCCGCATGCGCCGCCGTCGAGGACTGCGGCGACTTCACCGTCATCCTTCCCGAAGGATGGGAATACGGCTTCCGCCGCGGTGTCCATCTGCTGCGTGACGGCGCCGGGCACAGCATCGACATCATCGTCGAGGAAGGCAGGAACGAGCCTCTGGCCGACATCGCCGGCGAGCACGGCCTGCCCGTGCGCATCCTCGGCGAGGCCGCCGGCGGCAGGGGGGAGGCATCCCGCTTCCTTGCCGCAAAGGGTGATGCCGGCGTGTATATCGAGATCGGGGTGGACGATGCCCTTCTCGCCAGGGCGCCTGAGGTCATCCGCTCCATGAAGGCCGGCAGGGGCATGCCCGGCCTGCAGGCCGCCCTTCGGAGGATATCCTCCGACAGGGCCCTGGATTGTCTGCGCTGAGATTTCCCAGGCGCGGCGCCGCGCCCGGTGATTCCGAGCCGCCTGGACGCAGACTCCCCAAGGAGCCGCTTATGAACGTTCCGCTGCTCCGCGCTGCGCTCTGCGCCGTGATGCTCGCCGCCCCCTGTGCGGCACAGGCCCATTTCGGCATGGTCGTGCCTTCCGACAACGTTGTGGAAGACCAGGCCGGCGCCGCGATTTCCATCGAATTCTCCTTCAGCCATCCCATGGAGATGCAGGGCATGGAGCTTGCCATGCCCAGGGCCGTGACCGTCACCTCCGGCGGGAAGACAGCCGACCTCAAAGGCGCTCTCAGGCCCGCGAAGGTCATGGGCCACG
>JAKSQA010000181.1 GCA_024404335.1 Mailhella sp. | reverse complement strand
ACAGCGCGGAACAAGTCAAACTTGACAACATGTGTTTCATTTACTATATGACTGCCCGGCTGAAGGATAAAAGGGTTCCGCTTGCCCCCGCTGCCCCACGCAGCGATCCTTCAGCCTCTTTTTTAAACAGGCGCCGATGTTTTCGGCGACATGCCGGCCCATGCCGGATTCAGCCTCTTCAGAAACGGCAGAAAGGCAGTCCGGCTTTTACGGGGGAACGGTTCCCCCCCTGTAAGCAGGCTGCGTTCCGGGCATGCCGCCCATGCTTTCCATCCGACTCGATACAGCCGGAAGCACCGGGACATGAAGCAGCTCCGGACTAGCCTATCCAGGTGACGGGGTTCCCCGTACGCGCCAGAGGCTTCCGCGCGGGAAGCCCGTCAGGAGTCGCCGGAAGCCCGAGGGCGAGGGCGCCGTACGCCTTCTCCCCATCCTGCAGGCCGAGCCCCGCCAGATACGCGCAGACGGCATCATTGCCGTTCAGCCATCTGAGCTGGTTTATCCAGCAGCTGCCGAGACCGAGCGCGTTCGCCATGAGCATCATGTTCTCAAGCGCGCAGGCGCAGTCGGCGATGTTGTTGCCGTAGCCGACCCGGTTTGCCGTGACGATGAGCACGGGCGCCCCGTAGTGGAACACATAGCCGCCCTTCTTCGATGCGCTGATCGAATGGACGAGCGACCTGTACATCCCCTCCGTCACTTCCATCTTCGCGAACTCGGCGCAGACAAGCGCAGCGAGCTCGTCAAGCACCCGGCCGTCGCGTATCACGAGGAAATGCGTGGTCTGGCTGTTGCCGCCGCTCGGAGCGAGCCTTCCGGCCTCCACGACCCTGCGCAGGGCCCCGTCATCCACAGGCGTACCGGCATAGGCACGCGTGCTCCGCCGCGTGGCTATGAGCCTGAAGGCCTCATCCGCATCGAAAACGCCCGTGCCGCCGCTGAAAACATCTCCCATCGCATACTCCGCAAAAATGGTTTCCTTTATTGAACCAATTCCGCGGATTTTGTCGAGTTAAATCGTCGCTGACATGGAAATCCCTTTTCGGAAAGGCCGCACGCGACCTCCGCGCACTTTGTGCCTCACATTCCGCCAGAACACAAACCGGAGAAGGCATTAACTTCCCGGGAAAAAAGCGCTATGTTAAGTTTTTCACACCTTAACCGTTTTCCCGGGGAATTCAATCCCCAAAAGCCGGACCACGCCATGCCTCTTAAAAATCCCTCCTGCGTAAACTGCCCCACCGTCAACTGCAACTTCGAAAACAGAGACTTCCCGCCCTTCTGCCTCTCCATGCACGCCACTGAGGAGCAGCGACGCCATGCCCGGGAGGAATACGGCGACGAGAACCTTAGGATCCTCATCACCGCAACCGACATCGAGTTCGACGGCGCAGGCCGCTGGCCCCGCGTGCGCGAGACCATTGAATTCGCCCGGCGCATGGGCTATACGAAGCTGGGCATCGCCACCTGCGTGGGCCTCATGCACGAATCGGCCATACTTGCGAAGCTCCTGAAGCGCAGCGGCTTCGAGGTGTTCTCCGTGGCGTGCAAGGTCGGCCTTCTCAAGAAGACCGAGATGGGCATACCCGCCTGCCGCACAGGCTCGCGCCCCAATCTCTGCAACCCCGTGCTGCAGGCGGATTTCCTCAACAGCCACGGCACGGAGCTCAACATCGTGATGGGCCTCTGCGTAGGGCACGACATCATCTTCAGCCGCTACTCCAAAGCCGGCGTGACGACGCTCGTCACCAAAGACAGGGTCACGGGCCACAACCCGGCGGCCGCCCTCTACGGAGCCGACGGCTACTTCAAGCGCATGCTTGAGATACCCGAATAGCAGCCCCACCCGAATCCGGAGGACTTCCATGGAACGCACGAACCGGCAGAACGCGCCCGAACCGGAGGAAACCGACTTCCGCAGATCGAAGGACTGGACGCTTCCCGTCATCCTCGGCAATATCGTCTCGGTGCTCATCGCATGGGCGGCGGCATGGGCCTCCATGGTCCTTTCCGACGACTTCATCCGGGCGAGGACGTCCGACGAGGGCATGTCATCCATCCTCTGCATCGTCGTGTTCGTCGCATGCTTCGTGATATGCAGCCGCATCGCGCGGCGCTTCACGCGCTGACGGCGGGCCGTAAACAACGGAGAAGCCATGAACCAGGGAATCGAACTCGACAGCGCGGTCGTGCTCACGATCATCTGCACCCTCATCTATCTGGGAGCCGTGGGCTACCGCAAATGGAAGGACAAGGGCGCAAGGCCCGGATCGCTCACCTACTGGCAGGACGGCGAGCAGCACACCATCGACGTCGGCTTCCTCAAGGAGAAGACACAGAAGCCCCGCGCCAGGCACCGCTAGGCCTCAGCGGGCGAGGACCTCGCCGGGGCGGTTCATGACGACGACGAGGCCGTCCTCCGGCGAGACGATGGAGCGCGCTATGTTCTCCAGGGGGCTGGGCCTGTCCGGGGGGCGCACGGCGCTGCGCCATAGGTCTCCGCAGGCCCGCAGCCGAGCGGAATACGCAGCGGCCCGCCCCATCGGGAAGCGGCAGCGGCCTCCCTCAGCCTCTGCCGGATATGCCTGCGTGCGGCATCCTGCACGGATGTGGCGGCGAGTGAAGGAAGAACCATGGAAGTCTTCCTTCCCCAGACGCTCCCCGCCCGGAAATCCGTCTTCGCGATGCGCCGATCCGCCGCAGCGAGGTTGACATGATGCGCCGCAGGGGGGAACATGCGCCGTCCACAACCTCATCCCCTGCCAGGCTTCCCATGAGACCATTCCGCCGCCCCGCTTCCGGCATATTCCCCGTACTGCTCCTCCTCGGCCTCTGCTACTGCATGAGCTTCTTCCACCGCGTGAGCCCGCCGGTCATATCGCGCGACCTCATGGAGACCTTCTCCCTCGATGCGGCGGGCTACGGCCTCATCGGCACGGCCGCCCTGCTGGGCTACGGCGTGGTCTTCCTGGGCATTGCCATGCTGATGTGCGT
>JAKSQA010000180.1 GCA_024404335.1 Mailhella sp. | reverse complement strand
AGGGTCACCGACTCGATGCGCGCGGCCATGGACGAGACGGCCCGCCGCCGCAGTCTGCAGGCCGCCTACAACGCCGAGCGCGGCATCACGCCGAAGACGGTCCTCAAGGCCGTCGAGAACCCGCTGGATGCCCTCTTCGGCGACAAGTCGGGAGAAAAGGCGGGCAGGGCCGCCGGCAAGGGGAAGAAGGCCGCAGGCAGGGGCGGCAGAGGGGCGGAGGCCCGCACGCCCGAGCCGTCATCTCCGGCTGATATCGCGAAGCTCATCGGCGAGCTGGAGAAGGAGATGCGTGCGGCGGCCCGCGAGCTCGAATTCGAGAGGGCGGCCGAGCTCCGCGACAGGATACGCGCCCTGCGGGAAAGGCTGTATGTCAGCGGAGAAGGGGATGCCGCATCCCAGGGCTGATGCCGGGCCGCCTCAGGGCTCCGCGGGGACACGGATCAGGCCGGCCCTCCGGATCAGGTGCGCAGGTGGCCATGCCTTCGGCCTGCAGGCGATGCGGCGCACTTCCACGCGCGCGTCGTTCAACCGGCTTAGGGCCGCATGCACCTTGTGCGCCGCGTGCTTTTGGCTTATGCCTTGGCTGTCCTTTCAACTATATTCCAGTGATACGAAAATGAACTGCCGTACTCCCTTCATCCAGGGCCTGCGGGACGGAATCCCCATCGCCCTCGGCTACTTCGCCGTTTCCTTCACACTCGGCATCGCATGCCGCAACATCGGCATGGGGGCCCTGGCCGCCGCCGTCATGAGCGCATCGAACCTCACCTCCGCGGGCGAGTTCGCCGCCGTGGGCATCATCGCCGCCCAGGGCGGGCTTGTGGAGATCGCGCTTTCGCAGCTGGTCATCAACCTTCGCTACATGCTGATGTCGTGCGCGCTTTCGCAGAAGCTGGCGCCTGAGACGCCGTTCTGGCACCGGTTCCTCATAGGGTACGGCGTCACGGATGAGATATTCGGCATATCGGTGGCCTGGCCGGGCAGGCTGGCCCCTTCGTATGTGTACGGGGCGGTCGCCGTCGCCGCGCCCGGGTGGACGCTGGGCACGTTCCTCGGCGTCATACTCGGCAACGTGCTGCCGGCAAGGATAGTGTCGGCGCTGAGCGTGGCGCTGTTCGGCATGTTCGTGGCGATCATCGTACCCCCGGCGAAGCAGGACAGGGTGCTGGCCGGCCTCGTCGCCGTATCCATGGCGGCGAGCTGGGCCTTTGCGAAGACGCCCTGCCTTGCCGGCATATCCGGCGGCATGCGCGTCATCATCCTCACGGTGGTGATCTCCGCGGCTGCGGCGCTGCTGTTCCCCAGAAGGGAAGGAGGGCGGAGCGATGCATGACGTGTACGCATCCATAGCCGTCATGGCGCTGGTGACATACCTTATCAGGGTGCTGCCGCTCACGCTGATCCGCAGGGAGATCAGGAACGTGACGGTGCGCTCCTTCCTCCATTACGTTCCGTACGTGACGCTTTCCGTCATGACGTTCCCCGCCATCATCGACGCGACGGGCAGCGAGCTTTCCGGAGCGGCCGGGCGTGCCGCCGCCGTCCTGCTGGCATGGAGGGGGGCGAGCCTCTTCACCGTGTCGGTCGCGGCATGCGTGATGGTGTTCGTGCTCGAGCTCTTCATCGTGTAGGCGTGCCGTGCGCCGGACCCGGCGGAAGGCCGGAGAAGCCGGGCATCCGGGGCATGGGCTCGAGCAGCACATCGCAGCGGCAGCAGTCGATCTTCCGGTTGGAGATGGCGATGCAACGGCAGCGCAGCTCGACAGGATGTGTGGTCCGTTCCGGGCCCTTGTAATGCGGGAAATCCTTCCGGTCCGTTTTCCGAAGTGTCCGCCGGACAGTGTGGCCCGCTATTCCTGCGGAAAGTCCAGAAGGGGCTCGAGCCGTTCGAGAATGGAGCTCATGAGCCCGGTGACGCTGTGCGGGAATCCGGTGGCCGCGTAGAGCGATGTGGCGCAGGCAAGTTCCGGCGGGAATGCGTCGGCCGGCGTGTTGACATTGGCGCCGATGCCGATGACGGCCCACTTGAGAAGGTCGTTGTGGTACATGCTCTCCACCAGGATGCCGCAGACCTTCTTCCCTTCGATGAGGATGTCATTGGGCTCCCTGGCCTCCGACAGGGAGCATATTTCCTCTATGGCATCGGCGCATGCGCGCAGGGCGGCGCCGAGCAGCGCCTCGTGATGCAGCCCTCTCCGCTCCGGGCGGATGAGGACGGAGAAGCACAGGCTGCCCGGAAGGGCGCTCCATACCCTGCCGAGGCTTCCCCTGCCTTCCGTCTGCCTCCGGGCTATGACGACGGTGCCGTGCTCCGCGCCACCAAGGGCCAGAAGCGCCGCCGCCTGGTTGGTGGAGCCGGTTTCCTTGAGCCATTCCCAGCGTGCTTTCCCGAGGCGGGCCGTCCTGAGCCTGGAGGATATCGCGCCGTCGGCCCACGGATCGGCCGGCGAGATGAGCCTGTGCCCCCGGCGGGGAGAGGATTCGATGATGCAGCCTTCGGCCTTCAGGGCCGATATGTGCTTGCTCACCGCTGCGCGGGACATGCCGAGCTCTTCGGAGAGGGCTTCGCCCGAGACCCAGCATCCGCTGCGGCTGAGGCTGTTCAGTATGTATTCTCTGGGATTGATGCGGTGCATGGTGTTTCCGGGGATGGAGAATGAGGGGGATGCGGCGGGCAGGCGCAGGACGTTTCCGGCGGGCTGGCAGGGGCCGGCCGCCGGAGGCGCGGGGCGGCGTGCGATCCTGAAGGGCGCGGAAAAGCCTCTTTCCCATCGCTACACGCATTCATCCGCTAGGGCAAGCCTGCACGCCAGGCACAGCAGGGAGGCTGCCTCCATCTGTCCGGCGGATCCTTCTTCGACATGATGCCGCTGACGGCCGGGCATATCCATTCCGTTGCTGCGGCGTACCCGCCCCTGCGGCTCTGTGAGCTTTACGGAGAGGCTCTTTTACCCTACTACACGGAGGAAATGTTCGCAGGTTCCGGTATCCGGCCGGAGGAGGAGGGGCTGTGGCCGACAAGGCTCGCAACGGAAGGTTCTC
>JAKSQA010000018.1 GCA_024404335.1 Mailhella sp. | reverse complement strand
TTCAGAAGGCGGAAGTCCGGGCGGGGCGCATGTAGGCTGCGGTGCTTGCCGCACCGTGGTGTGGCGAGAGGCTGTCGGGTTGGGTATTTTTCGAATCAGATAAAAAAGAAGGGCCGAATCGGCCCTTCTTTTTTTCGTGCCGGAGGAACCGGCGCTTGAAGCAGGCTACTCGTAGCGGGTCTTTTTCTTCAGAATCCGGCCGATGCTGTCGACACTGCTGCAGATCAGCACGAAGAAGACGGGAATGAAGAAGATGCCGAGCATGGTGGCGACGACGGTTCCCCAGAACACGCAGGTGCCGACGGCATGCTGGCTGGCGGATCCGGCGCCGGTGGCCGACATCATGGGAAGGACGCCGAGGCCGAATGCGAACGAGGTCATGAGAATGGGCCTGAGCCTGAGCCTGCAGGCCTCCACGGTCGCCTCAAGGAGCGTTCTGCCCTCTTCACGGAGCGTGCGGGCGAATTCGACGATGAGGATGGCGTTCTTGGAGGATAGGCCCATGACGGCCAGCAGGCCGACCTGGAAATAGACGTCGTTCGTGAGGTCTCTGGCCCAGGTTCCGCAGACGGCGCCCAGGATGCCCAGGGGAATGACCATGAGGACGGCGAAGGGGATGGACCAGCTTTCGTACAGGGCGGCAAGGGCCAGGAAGACGACAAGCACGGACAGAGCATAGAGCATCGTGGTCTGGCTGCCGGCCAGCTTCTCCTGATAGGAGAGGCCGGTCCATTCCATGCCGAAGTCCTTGCCGAGCTTGCGGACTTCCTCTTCCATGATGGACATGGCTACGCCGGAGGCGATTCCCGGAACGGGCTCGCCCTGGTATTCGAGTGCGGGAGTCGCATTGTAGCGTTCAAGCACGTTCGGGCCGAAGGACCAGTCGGTGGAGAATACGGCGCTGAAGGGCACCATCTCGCCGCGGTTGTTGCGGAACTGTATGCGGTCGATGCTTGAAGGCGTGCGGTTCACATCGGCATCGCCCTGGATGAACACCTTCTTGACGCGTTCATGATGGACGAAGTCGTTGACGTAGGCGCCGCCGAGCATGGTGGAGACGTCGGCGTTGACGGCGGCAAGGGTAAGGCCCATGGAGGTCGCCTTGGCGTTGTCGAGATGGATGTTGAACTGCGACTGGTCGTCCATGCCCGTGGGGCGGATGTAGGCGATGAGCGGGTTGGCGAACGAGGCGCCCATGAGCCTCTGGCCGGCTGCACGCAGGGCGTCGTGGCCTGCGCCGCCGCGGTCCTGGAGCTCAAGCGTGAAGACGTTCGTCATGCCGAGAGAGATGATGGCGGGCGGAATGGCTGCAATGAACATGCCGTTGAGGATGCCGCCGAAGCGCTGGCGCACGCGCATTGCGACGGATGCCGCATCCTGCCCTGGATTCTTCCTGTATTTGTAGTCCTTGAGCTTGATGAAGCCCATGCCGCCGCTTTCCGAAACGCCCGCCATGCTGTAGCCGGCGACGAACATGTAGGATTCGACGATGTCCTTCTCCTCGTTGAGGACGTAGTCCGCCACCTGCTTGAACTGGGCCTTGGTCTGCGCCATGGTGGAGTTCGGGGGCATCTGCAGCATGGTGATGATGGAGCCCTGGTCTTCGGTAGGCAGGAATGAGGACGGGAGCTGCCTGTAGACCAGGCCGAGGATGGCGATGAGGGATACGTAGACGACCATGAGGCGCCATCCCCTGCGGGAGCAGCCATGGACCGCCTTCGCGTAGCCGCGCTGGCTGATGGTGAATACCCTGTTGAAGATGCCGAAGAATCCGCCCTGTGCGCTCTGAGTGTGCTTCTTGAGGAGGCTCGCGCAGAGCGAGGGGGTGAGGATGAGGGCGACCAGCACCGACAGCGTCATGGATGAGACGATGGTCACGGAGAACTGGCGGTAGATGACGCCTGTGGAGCCGCTCATGAAGGCCATGGGGAGGAACACGGCGGAAAGGACGACGCCGATGCCGATGAGCGAGGAGCTGATCTGGTCCATGGATTTCTCGGTGGCTTCCATCGGGGGAAGATGCTCCTCCTCGATGAGCCGTTCGACGTTCTCGACGACGACGATGGCGTCGTCGACGAGAAGGCCGATGGCGAGGACCATGGCGAACAGGGTGAGCGTATTGATGCTGTAGCCGAAGGTAAGGAGCACGCCGAACGTGCCCAGCAGGACGACGGGCACGGCGATCGTGGGAATGATGGTCGCCCGCAGGCTCTGCAGGAAGATGAGCATGACGATGAACACGAGCGCTATGGCCTCGAGAAGCGTCTTGATGACTTCCTGGATGGAGGCGACGACCGGCGGCGTGGTGTCGAATGCCAGGTCGTATGCCATGCCGTCGGGGAAATACCTGCTCAGCTCCTCCATCTTGGCCTTGACGAGGTTTGCCGTTTCAAGGCCGTTTGCGGATGGGGCCAGCGTTACGCCGATGCCTGTGGCGGGATGGCCGTTGTACCACACTTCGATGCCTTCCATTTCGGAACCGACGGCAACGCGCGCCACGTCGCGCACATAGACCCGCTCACCGCTTTCCGTGACCTTCAGCAGGATGCTCTCGAAGTCGGAAATGGTGGTGAGCAGGCTCTGTGCCTTGATGATGACGTTGAGAGCCTGGTCGTTCTTCGCACCGATCTGGTTGGCGCCCATCTGGCCGGCGGAGACTTCGGCGTTCTGCGACTGGACGGCCGCCCGTACGTCGGAAGGTGTCAGGCGGTACTTCGTCATCCTGTCCGAATCGAGCCAGATTCGCATGACGTACTTGCCGCCGAACACCTGGACGGTGCCTACGCCCTTGGTGCGGCTGATCTCGTCCTTGATGGAGGTGCTCATGTAGTCGGCAAGGTCGATGCCCTGGAGGGAGTGGTCGGGCGAGTAGAGGGATATGACCATGAACATGTTGTCATTGCCCTTGGCCACTTCGACGCCCTGGGCCTGCACGGCGGAGGGCAGCTGGGAAAGAACCTGCTGGACCTTGTTCTGCACCTGCATGTGGGCGACATCGGGGTTCGTGCCGACCTCGAAGGTGAGGTTGATGGTCGTCATGCCCGCCGAGTCGGACTTGGAGCGCATATAGACGAGGTTGTCTATGCCCGTGAGGTTCTGCTCGATGACCTGCGTGACCGTGGTGTCGACCGTGCCGGGGGATGCGCCGGCATACCGGGTGTGGATCCTGATGGACGGGGCCGCGACTTCCGGATACTGCGAGATCGGAAGCGTATAGATCGCCAGCACGCCGAAAAGCATGGTGACGATGGCGAGGACCCATGCGAAGATGGGATGATGGATGAAGAATCGGGACATTACTTGGAGCCTCCGTCGCCGGGGGCAGGCTTGGATTCGGGAGCTTCGACGACCTGCACGGGGGCGCCGGCGCGGACGTTGTTCACACCGTCGAGAATGATCTTCTCACCGGCGGCAAGTCCGTCGGTGACATACCAGTTGTTGCCGATGGCGTGGCTCACCTTGATGAAGCGGCGTTCGGCCTTTCCGTCCTTCACGAGATAGACGTAGGGATCGCCTTTGGCATCGCGCAGGACCGCCTTCATGGGAGCGAGGATGGACTGTTCGTCCTCGCCCATGATGACCTTGGTGCGGACGAAGAGGCCGGGGAGGAGCTCGCCGTCGGGGTTGGGGAACTCGGCCCTGAGAAGGATGGTGTTCGTGGTCTGGTCCACATCGACGCCGGAGAAGTTGAGATGGCCTGCGGAGGGATAGTAGCTACCGTCGGCCATGGTGAGCGTGGCATTGATGTCCACGAGCCTGGCGTCGGCGAGCCCGTTCTTGGAGCCGAGGCGCTCCTTCAGGGCGTACAGGTCGTCGGAGGACTGGGAAAGCTCCACGAAGATGGGGTCGGTCTGGTAGATCGTCGCCAGGGGCGTGGGCATGCCGGCCGAGAGAAGGGCGCCGGGAGTGAGCGAGCTCTTGCCGATGCGGCCGCTGATGGGGGCGTGCACCTCGGTGCGGCGCAGGTTGATTTCGGCGGCGCGCACTGCGGCGCGGCCTGCGAGCACGGAGGCCTGGGCCTGCTTGAGCGCGGCCGCGGCATCGTCGTAGTCCTGCTGGCTGACGGACCTGCTGCGCAGCATGTCTGCGGTGCGGCGTTCGCGGAGGCGGCTTACGTTGAGGCTGGCCTCGGCGCCCGCACGGTTCGCCCTTGCGCTGTCGAGGGCGGCCTCCTAGGTGGCGGGCTCGACGCGGTAGAGGACATCGCCCTCCTTGACCATCGCGCCTTCGGTGAAGCAGCGCTCCTTGAGGATGCCGCCGACCTCGGGGCGGACCTCGGCCCAGCGGTAGGCCTTGGTGCGGCCCGTGAGCTCACGTTCGATGTCGGCCTTCTGCGGGACCATTTCGACGAGCGTCACGCGCGTGACGCGGCCCATCATTCCCGCGGCGCCCGGACCGGCCTGCTTCTTGCCGAGCATCTGGCCGACCTTGGCGAGGACGCCTTCGGCCTGGGCGACTATTTCCTCGGTTTCGCATCCGGTGAGGAGGAGGGGGAGCGCCAGCAGCGCCGGTACGATCTTGAAAAGCTTAAGCATGTCTTGCTCCTTGGATATGGGCGGGAAGAGCCCGCCTGACTCCGCAGCGGATTCCGCCGGGGAACGCGTGCTCCGGCGGCGGACGGCGGAATGTTATTTCGATGCGGGATCCTGCCAGCCGCCGCCGAGCGCAAGGCATACCTCGGCTATGCTGACGAGGTGCTGGGCGTGTGCGGCGGCAAGCGCCTGCTGGGCGCTGAAGAGATTGCGTTCGGTCGTGAGCAGCTCGATGTATGAGGCGAAGCCGTTGTCATAGCGCACACGGGCGTGCTGGAGCGCCTTGGTGAGATAGTCCACCTCGGCGGTCATGGCCTTGACGGAGTTCGCATACTGTTCCTGGTTGACGAGCGCGTCGCGCACGTTCTTGAATGCGTTGAGCACGGTGAGCTCGTAGGTGGAGACGGCGGCCCGCTTCGCGGCTTCGGAGCGGTCTACGGTGCGCTTGTCCGTCCGGAGGTGGGGGGGGGGGCTCCCGCCGCCGGCAAGGCTCCCATAGCTTTGGAGGCGCGCAGCAGCTGGTCGAGGTCCACGCTTGCGGAGCCGAGCAGTCCCGTGATGGAGAAGGAGGGGAAGTAGGATGCTCGCGCCACGCCGATGTCGCAGTTGGCGGCCATGAGGTTTTCCTCGGCCTGGCGTATGTCGGGGCGGCGTTCGAGTATCTCGGAGGGAAGGCCCGCAGGGAGGACCGGCGTGGTGGGCAGCGGCCTCATGAGGGCGGCGGGGGCCTTGACGCCGAGTGTCTTCATGACTTCGGCGGGGGAGCGGCCGAGAAGGACGGCCAGTGACGATTCGGCCGCGTTCTTGGCTATCCTGGCATTGGCCAGGGCCTGCCGGGCCGTTTCCACATTGGCCTTGATGCTGAGGATGTCGAGGTCGCTGATCTGCCCGTTGTCGAACCTGTTTTGGTAAAGCTTGAGCTCGCTTTCGCGGCTGGCGAGCACGGAGGCGCAGATGTCCTCCTGCCAGGTATAGGCGCTCAGCCAGAAATACGACTCGACGACGGCGGCCTGCACCGTGAGGATGACGTTGTCGCGGGCGGCCTCGGTAGCGAGGAGGGAATGCCTGGCGGATTCGGCGGCATTCCAGTATTTGCCCCAGAAGTCCAGCGTCCAGCTGGCGGCGAGGGCTCCGGTGAAGGCGTGGGTGTTCTTGCCGCCGTTCCTGAGGGCCGTGGGAGACATGGCGTCGCGGGCCATGACGCGCGTGCCGTCTGCGGAGGCCGCGGGGACGGGAAGCATGGCATCGCGGGCTATGCCGAGGCCCGCCTGGGCCTGGTCGACGTTCGCCATCATGACGGCGATGTTCCTGTTATGGTCAAGAGCTTCCTCGACAAGGGCGTTGAGGGTCTTGTCTCCGAATCGTTCCCACCACTTCAGCTGCAGGGCCTGCTGCTGCGAGGCGGTCCACTCGGCGGGGATATCCATCGTCGGACGGGCATAGTCGGGGGCGAGGCTGCAGCCCGTAAGCGCGAGCAGGCAGCATGCCGTGAGGAGTGTTTTTATTTTCGCCATGGATGACTCCTGTGCGATGAGCGGGTCCTGACTGCCGGAAAAGTAGATAACATGCCGTCAAGTACCGCTGTTTTTAGTCCGGATATGTGAAAATCTTCATCGACATACTCTATATTTTTTGTTATATAAAATGAGATAATATCAGCTTTCTGATGGAAAGCTACATGGAGGTGGCCGATGAACTGGACGATAGAGCAGCTCAGGGCATTTGTGGCGGCGGCCGAGCAGGGGTCGTTCTCCGCAGCAGGCAGGGCGCTGGGGCGCGCCCAGTCGGTGGTGAGCACCCATGTGGCGATGCTGGAGGATACGCTCGGCGTCGAGCTGTTCGACAGGAGCGCCCGCTCCCCCGTACTGACGGAGGCGGGAAAGGACATGCTCCAGGAGGCGAGGAACGTGCTCAGGCAGTGCCAGCGGTTCGATGCCAGGGCCATTGCCGAGTTCAAGGGGGAGGCCTCGAGGTTCAATGTCTCCATCAGCCACGGCGTGCCGTTCCAGGGTGTTTCGGAAACCATCGCCGCCATGTCGGAGCGTTTCCCCTTCCTCGGGGGGACGTTCCAGATATTCCCCGGGGAGCAGGTATGGCGCCGCGTCGGCAAGGGGGAGGACCATGTCGGAATCGTCCTCGGAGAGGAGCCGCGCATGGGGGAGAACTGCGAGATGCTGTGCCTGGGGCAGATGCGCTACTGCGTCGTCGCATCCAGGAAATCGCCGCTGGCGGCGCAGAAGACCGTACGCCAGCAGGACCTGGCGCACTACAGGCAGATCCTGTTCAGCGAGGAGAACAGCCGCTACATCGTGAGTCCGACGTTCTGGGTGGTGAACGACGTGCTGTGCGCGGTCTACTGGGCGGCTCTGGGCGTCGGATGGACGGCCATCCCCCTCACGCTTGCGAAGAGGATCGCGCACGATGCCTCGATGAGGGACCTGGTGATCCTCGATATGGACAGGGTGTCCTTCCCGGTGGGAAACGTGTACCTGCTCTGGAACACGGAGTTCAAGAGGCGGGAGGTCGTGGAATTCTTCAGAAGCGATCTGCGGAAGAGGTACGGAATGCTGGGCGGCAGCGGAAACGGATTCTTTTAAGGGACCGCTGGTCTGCCGCAGGGGACGGGCGCGTCCTCAGCGTACGCCTGTGACCCTTCTCGCTGCGATGTAGGTGCGGACCCAGTAGTCCAGGGAGAGGTTTTCCATCCGGACCTTCGCGCCGGGCTTCGGGCTGTGCACGAATCTGCCTCCTCCCGTGTAGATGCCGGTGTGGTAGCCGGACCGGGGAATGCGGAAGACGAGGATGTCGCCGGGGCGGAGGCCGGTCCTGCCGACGGCGCGGCCGGCGGAGGCCTGGTCGGCGCTTCTGCGCGGAACGGATACGCCGTTGGCGGCACAGGCCCACTGCACAAGGCCGGAGCAGTCGAATCCTTTGGAAGGGGAGGCGGCCCCGCTCACATAGGATTTTCCCACCTGCGACATGGCGGTCTTGGCGATGGCGCCGCCGAGCCCCTGCAGCTCGCTGCCGGAAGATGCCGGCTTCAGGTCGGGCGCCGGGTGGCGGTAGAGGCCGCAGCCGCTCAGGAGGAAGAGCGATGCCGCGAGTGCGAGCAGAAGGGGGAGTCGTATTCCGTGGGACATAAGGGATTCCATGCTGCAGTGAAGGGAGGATATGCACGGAAATAAAAAAGGCACAAACGAATTTGCGCCTTTAAGGAACCGAACACCCGGCAGCAACCGTTACCGTTGCTTCCTTTCGGATCTGGCGGGGTTGGCGGCGCGACCGCCGCTCGGTTCGTTTTTCTGAATAGCCTATGATGCGGATATTGTCAATGCGAAGTAAATTTCATCGGAACTGAAAAAAACACTTGCCAAGGGCGATGTTTTTCCATATAAGTCCTCCTGTGCCCAGATGGTGAAATTGGTAGACACGCTATCTTGAGGTGGTAGTGCCGAATGGTGTGGGAGTTCGAGTCTCCCTCTGGGCACCACCTAGAAATCACAGCCCGGTGAGAAATCACCGGGCTTTTTCGTGTCTTCGGGCGGAAGCGGATGATTCCGGATTTCGGAAAGCCGGCCATCGTCTCATGTGCGGCCCGGCCGTCCTTGCCAAAGGAACGGCGAGGTACTACCATCACGGGCATCCGCAACAGAAAGCCGATTCCGGAGAACCCGATGAGCATCCCCGAATTGTTAAAGGCGAACCAGTTCTACCGCAACTATTCCCGAATGTGGCCGTTCGTCAGCCCCATCTGGGGCACGGCCCTGCTTTCCCTGCTGATCTGCGTTCCCACAGGCGCCCTCGACGCCGTCATAGCGCTTTTCCTCAAGCCCTACACCGATATCGTCATCGTGGGCAAGGATATGGATTCGCCGTGGTACATCCCCCTGCTTATCGTGGGGTTCACCACCGTGCAGGGGCTGCTCAGCTATGGCGGCACCTACCTGAATACGTGGGTGGGCGGCAGGCTCACCATGAGCCTCAAGTCACGGCTTTATGAGAAGCTTGTGGACATAGAGCCCGCGTATTTCGACAGAAGCACCTCGGGCGAGGTCATGTACCGCTTCAACACCGATGCGGAGCTCGCCTGCTCCGGCCTGCTGGGCAACCTGAAGAGCTTCATCACGCGGATATGCTCATCGGTGGCCCTTATCGGCGTGCTTCTGTATAATTCATGGGAGCTCACCATCGTCTCCGTAGTGATACTGGTCGTCGCAGTGGCGCCTCTCGCCAGAGTCAAGAAGCTGCTTAAGGATCTGGTGAAGCGGAACACGGGCTGCATGTCGAGCGTGAACACGACGTACAACGAGACGTTCGCCGGCAGCCGGACCATCATGGCGTACAATCTGCAGGACAGGCTGCATGGTCGGTTCGGAGCGCTGCTTGATGAGGTGTTCTCCCTCAGCATGCGGATGATGCGGCGCACGGCGTGGATCAATCCCTTCATGCACTTCGTGATCTCCATCGGGCTTGGGCTCGCCATCGCGCTCGGCAGCTGGCTCATCGTCGAGGGGCGCATCACCTCGGGCAACTTCGTGTCTTTCATCACGGCGCTGCTCATGCTCTACACGCCGCTGAAGAACATATCCAAGGTCGCCGTTTCCGTGCAGCAGTCCTTCCTGGCCATCGACCGCGTGTTCTCCATCCTCGAACGGGAGGAAGTGCTCGGCGAGGCTGCGGATGCCGTCCCTCTGGAGCGGGCGGGGCGCGGCGTGTGCTTCAGCCATGTCGGCTTCGGCTATTCGAAGGAGAGGAAGGTGCTCCATGACATCTGCCTCGACGTGCGTGCAGGCGAGATGCTGGCCCTTGTGGGCAACTCGGGCGGCGGCAAGAGCACCATCGCCGCCCTGATTCCGCGGTTCTATGACGTGGATGAGGGCGCCGTCATGATCGACGGCATTGATGTGCGCCGCATAAGGCTGCATGACCTCAGGCAGAACATCGCCGTCGTGTTCCAGGACAACTTCCTTTTCGACGGCACGATACGAGAGAACATAATGCTGGGCCGCAGCGACGCCTCGCCGGAAGAGGTCGACCGGGCCGTCCGGGAGGCCTGCCTCACCGACTTCATCGCCTCGCTTGCAGACGGCCTTGATACACACATAGGCGAGCGCGGGACGCTGCTTTCCGGCGGCCAGAGGCAGCGTGTGGCCATCGCCAGGGCATTCCTCAAGGATGCCCCCATCATCATCCTTGATGAGGCCACGTCGGCGCTGGACAACAAGTCCGAGGAGATCGTGCAGAAGGCCATCGACAACCTCATGAAGGACAGGACCGTATTCGTCATCGCACACAGGCTTTCGACGGTCAGGAATGCCGACCGCATAGCCGTCATCCAGGAGGGAAGGCTTGCCGAGCTGGGGACCCATGAGGAGCTGATGGCGGTTCCCGGGGGGCAGTACCGTCTTCTGTACGACATGCAGTTCAAGGCGGCGGAGGAGAAGGACGCGCCTGAAGAGCTTCAGCCGTCCGCTTCGGCGGTATCCGCCGCACGGGAGCCCGCAGTGGTATCCGCCTGATCCCGGTGCGCATGCGGGAAAATATAAAAGGAAGGCCTCCCTCGGGAGGCCTTCCTTTTATCATGCGATCCCTGCGGAGGGGAGGATCACCGACTTTTCCTCTTGTCGATCTTCTCGCACAGCCGGGTGATGGTGCCTATGTAGTCGTCATGGTTGTCGAGGTAGAACGAGAGCGCCTTGGAGAAGTTCGTGCCGAGCATGCCGTCGACGAAGAGCTGGCAGATTTCCTGGACATTGTGGAGGATGCTCTGGAAGCGGCTGAAGACGAGGCGCTCCTCCTGTGTCATCGAGCGCAGCCTGGACATTAGGGTCTGCTGGGCGCAGGGCTGGTAGTACCAGAAGTACATGAGGTCGAGCGCATTGATGAAGCTTTCCACCTGAAGGGCCGTGCCTTCCGCAGTGGAGGAGGTGATCTTCAGGAATTCCTTCGGCCTGCCGAGAAGAGCGAGTATGTCGGCATCCGGAAAGGCCAGCTCTAGCCGCGTGTAGCAGTCGAAGAGGCCGCGCAGCCTGTTCGAGAAGTCGCGTTTCCGGAGCATGTAGTTGTTCCGGCGGTCTGCAACGGATTCGATGACGCATGCCACGGTGTCGGATGCGCATTTCGTCACGATGGCTGCCGCTGGGACAAGGTAGGCGGACGGATCGGCAACGCGTGCGAATATAAGCGCGTAGAAGAACTTCCTGTCGTACATGCTTGACATGGGGATGGCGAGCGCGCTCCGGAAGAGGTTACCGAAGCAGGCTTCCTTCGGGAAGCCCCGATAGATATTGTGGGCGCAGATGTACAGGGCGTTGACCATATTGAGCACGGTGAAGACGAACACCGGCTGTTCCGTCACGGTGCAGCCGCACGGGTCCTCAAGAAGCCATACGCGTACGATGACCTCGAGCAGTGCGACGGAGATACCCGTGTACATCAGCGAGTCGCATATCCTTGA
>JAKSQA010000179.1 GCA_024404335.1 Mailhella sp. | reverse complement strand
CGCTCTGCGCCCCCCTTCTTCATCGCGGAGTCTCCGGCTTATGAGAGGTCCTGGCCGGTGGTGGCTATGACGGAACGCCAGTAGTTGGAGTTCACGTCGATGCGGCGGCGGCGGCGCGTGACAAGCTGGAGCGGAAGATGCACGAACCTGTCGAGGAGGCGTGCGACGACCATGTTGGTCTTGCCGGCCATGGCGGCATGGACGGCATTGCGGCCGAGCTGGCCGCAGTAGACGCGGTCGTTCGTGTTGGCGGGCATGGATCGCACGATGTAGCTGGGGTCGATGTACTTGACCGTGACGTCCATTTCCCTTGAGGAGAAGTAGTCCTTGATGGATTTCTGGAGGAAGTAGCCGATGTCGCCGAGGACCCTGTTGCCCGAGGCGTCGGTCTGGCCGCTGGCGGTGAGCAGTTCCTGCCCGGCGCCTTCGGCGGCGACGATGACCGCATGGTGGCGGCTGCGGAGGCGTTCCTCAAGGGCGGGGAGAAGGCCGCCCTCTCCTTCGAGATGGAAGGGGGCCTCGGGGACGAGCACGAAGTTGACGACGTTGAGCGAAAGCGTGGACTGGGCGGCGATGAAGCCGGATTCGCGGCCCATGAGCTTGACGAGGCCGATTCCGTAGGGGGCGCCGATGGCTTCGGTATGGGCGCAGCGCAGCGAGGTGGTGGCGACGTCGACGGCGGTGTCGAAGCCGAAGGACTTGGGCACGAAGTTGATGTCGTTGTCGATGGTCTTCGGGATGCCGATGATGGAGATGCGGAGGTTGCGCTTCGTGACTTCCTGCTGGATGGCTGTGGCGGCCTTCATGGTGCCGTCGCCGCCGATGATGTAGAGCATGTTCACGTTCATGCGTTCCAGCGCGTCCACGATCTCCTCAGGGTCCTGGGGGCCGCGGGAGGATCCGAGGATGGTGCCGCCGAAGGTATGGATCTCGGAGACGTTGTGCGGATTCAGCTCGTAGAGGTCATGATGGTACTTGGGGATGAAGCCCTCGAGGCCGTAGCGGATGCCCAGGATGGAGCGTACGCCGTAGCCGTAGTAGGATTCGAGGACAATGGCGCGGATGACGTCGTTGAGGCCGGGGCAGAGGCCGCCGCAGGTGACGACTGCGGCCTTCGTCTTGCCGGGGTCGAAATAGACGTTCTTCCTGGGGCCCGCGAGTTCGAGATGGACGGGGACGTCCTCGAGCCCTTCGACGTCCTGGCCGCCCTGTTCGACGTCAAGATAGAAGGGTACGGGCGTGTCGTTCACGTAGGGGCCGCGCGCGGGATTGTCGATCTTCGGGGTGCCTACGGTCTGTATATGGGTATCTATTTCAAATGCCATTCTTGTCCTCCGGAATTTGTGGAGGCAAAAGACTATGGTATTTGGTGACGCTTGTCACGAAAAAAAGAGCCGGAATCCCGAATCGGGACTCCGGCGGTGATATCCGAAGATGGACGAGGTGCTATTTCTTAAGGACGAACCTGCTTTCCTCGCCGCGCATGAGCCTGCCGATATTGGTGCGGTGGGCCCAGACTATGAATATGAAGAGGGCGATGGTGAGGGGCAGCAGGCCGGTGTGCCCGAAGATGGCGCAGAAGAGCGCGAGCGCGCCGGACATGACCATGGAGCTCAGGGAGACGTAGCGGGTGGCCGCGAAGACGATGAAGAAGCAGGCCACGGCGCACAGAAGCGGGAGGAAGGCCAGCGGGATGAGGGCGCCGATGGTGGTCGCCACGCCCTTGCCGCCCTTGAAGCCGAGGAAGGGCGACTTGATGTGCCCGAGCACGGCGGAGAAGGCGACGAGGCTCTGGAGGAAGGGGTCGGGTATGACGAAGGTTGCGAGCAGGGAGGGCAGCAGGCCCTTCATGATGTCGCAGAAGAGCGTCATGATGCCGCAGGTGCGGCCGCAGAGTCGTGCGACGTTGGTGGAGCCGATGTTGCCGCTTCCGGCCTTGCGGGGATCGATGCCCTTGAAGGTCTTTGCGATGATGAGCCCGAAGGGGATGGAGCCGAGCAGGAAGCCTGCAGCCATGCAGAGGATGAGCGTTGCGTAGATCATGGTGGTCCTGGGGGGCTAGAGGGTTGCGGCAGGGGCTTCCGGAGCTGCGGAGGCGTCGGGCCGGGGGGATTCATCCGATTCGGGGCGGGCCGGATCATCGGCCGGGGTGCCGGGGATCGCGGAGGGGGCAGGTCCGTCGGCTGTGCCGGGGGCCGGAAGGAGGGAGGAGGAAGGTGCGGCTTCGGGCGCGGCGGCTGGGGATGCGGCGCTGATGGCGGGTACGGTGAGATACGGCCATGGGGCGGCTGCTGCCGAAAGGATGAAGGCCGTGAGGAGGAGCGCTCCGCCGGGGAGGGGCGTGCGGCAGAAGAAGAGGAGGGCGACGGCGAGGAGGATGAGCAGGGCGCCCGAGTACATGATGCCGCTGAGCATGGGAAGCAGTGCGGCGGCTTCGGCGGGGAGCTCCGGCAGGGTTCCGTCGGGGATGAGCGCCATGATGTCGGCGGGAATGACCGCCCTGAGGGGCAGGTAGGTTTCGGCAAGCACGAGCGCGAGCCCGGCGAGGGCGTACAGTGCTGCGGCTGCTCCGAAGAAGCAGCGGCTGCGCGCATAGGAGAGGCGCATCACGGAGCGCCCGGCGAGGACGGCGAGCGGCGCGGCGGCGGGGAGCAGCATGGGAAGCCGGATGGAGGGAAGGCAGGAGAGGATCGCCGCAGCGCATGTGAGCCATATCCAGAGCCAGGACGCGCCTCCGTCGGAACGGCGGTTCCGCCATGCGGAGGGGATTCCGCGGAATGCGGCGGGCCAGTCGGCGAACAGGGGCAGGAGCGTCCAGGGCATGATCAGGGCGGGCAGGACGGCGAGGCTGGAATACCATTCCGCTGCGAGGGCCTCGGGGCCGACGATGCGGGGAAGCAGGACTCCGCCGAGCATGGCGCGCAGATAGTCTTCGTTTCCGCTCAGATAGAGTGCCGAGAACCAGGCGGCGATCATGAGCAGCATGAGCAGGAATCCGGGGATTCCGTCACGTCCGTTGAGACGTCCGGGAGTGCCCCGCCAGAAGAGGAACACCACGCTGGCGGCGAGGGCCGCGGCG
>JAKSQA010000178.1 GCA_024404335.1 Mailhella sp. | reverse complement strand
GCCTGCTCCTGAGGAGGGCATAGGGGAACGCCTTGCTGATGAGCTGCTCCGTGCATCCGTAGCTCCATCCGTCAAGGAAGGCGGCAAGGCCGCGGACGGCGGGAACGGGAAGCGTGGATACGCTCAGTGTCGTCTGTGCTCCGTAGGGGATGAGGTCCCTGGGAGTGGAGACGGCAAGGGGGCCTGTGGCGATGCCTGCGGTCAGGCCGGATGCCTTTGCCGATGCGGGGCGTACGGACATGGAGCCCCTGCGTTCGACGGTCCTGCCCCCGGCATCCACGGCCGTGAAGAGTATGCCGGCGTCGCCAGGCTTCTCATTGACGCGTACGCGGAAGGTGCGGATCGTCTCCTTCGTGGTGCCGGCGGGAATCTCGAATTCGGCGGGGCCTTCGATGGAGAGGGCCTCATCGGCCTTCATCGAGACGCGGACTGCGCCGGAGGCGTCTTCAGGGGCGCTTACGGCTACCGCGGCTTCGAAGACGTCTCCGGGAGCGGCGGCAAGCGGCATCTGGGGCGTGATGACGATATTGCCCCTCACGACGGTCTGAGCCCTGGCGGAGCCTGCCAGCGACGGGCTGGAGCCGACGGCCATGATCCTGCTGGTGGTTCCGCACCAGTCGGGAAGCGGTATGGCCAGCTCCGTGCCGTCGGCGCTGACGTCGACGATGCCGGACCACCATGCGACCGGCGGCTCGCCGCGGCGCTTGAAGGGGTTCTGCATCCCGGCCATAGCCGCGGCGGCAAGGGCGTCGCCGCCGCCGAATCCGGGAATCCTGGACTTCATGATTCCGTGGTCGGGCATGACGAGGTCGAAGGCCTGCAGGGTCGTGACATCGAGGGCGCGGTCTTTGAGGAGATGACGGAGCGGATCGGGAAGGGCGAATCTCGTCGGCGGCAGGACGCCCTCGTCGACGGCGAAGACGCGGGCCTTGCCTGCGGACCGGGAGGTGAGGCGCACCTTCAGAGGCTCTCCGGGGAGGGATTTGGCGGGAGCCTCGATCCTGAGGCCGAGGTCCCTGCCTTCGGTGCCGACGTTGAAGGGGGCTGCAGCGCAGGCGAAGGGCGTGAGGTAGATGTCGCGGGATCCGGCCGCCCGTGCGAACGCGACGTTGACGTAGCCCCGGCCTTCGAAGGATGCCGGGATGGCTATGGACTGGACGGTGTCGCCGGCCTTGGCGGAGAACCAGCGGTGTGCGTAGACTCCGTCACGCTCGATGGTGATGAGGCCTGCTCCGTCATAGGGGACGGTCATGGACATTTCCACGGTTTCGCCGGCACGGTACTCGGTTTTCGCAAGGTGGAGCCTGATGCCCGCGTCGGTGGTTTCCGCGGAGCCGCGGAGCCGCTCTCCGACGACCGTGAAGGGCGCTGTGGCCAGGACTTCGCCCGAGGCGTCGGATATCTTAAGGATGAAGTCGCCGGGAAGGTCGGTCGGAATCGTCCAGTTGGGGCCTCCGTCGGCGGGCAGAGATGCGGATGTCCTGCTGATTTCCTTGTCGACAGGCGTTTCGGCGTATCGGAAGGCTCCGCGGGAATCGGAGACGAGGTTGGATACGAAGCGGCGTTCCGCAACGGTGAGCGTGAGGTTCTCAAGGGACGTGCTTCTGAGGTCGGGGCCGACGGCGATGATGTTCATGCCGGCGTGCCGGCCCTGGGGGATGAAGTCGGCCCTGGGGACGCTGCCGTCGGGACGGTAGCCGACGAGTGCCTTCCTGGGGGAGAGCACTGCGGATGCGGATGCGGTGACGGACCTGCCGCCGTCGGGTTCGAATCCCCGCAGCTCCACCATGCATGCGGCGGACGATGCGGCGGCGACGCCGGCGGGCATCGGGATGGTCACGGAGCCGTCATCGGCGGTCCTGACTTCGGGGAGGTCCTTTTCGGCATGCTGCGTCCCTTCGGAGGGATCGCAGAAGGTGTATCCGGGCCATTCGGCGAAGCTGGAGAGCTGGGCTGACTCGGTCACGAGGCGGGCGGTGACGCGGCGGCCGGCGCCGGCCGCTCCGTACAGGTCGGTGAGGACCGCGCGGACCTCGGGTGAGGCTCCGTCGCCGGTGTAGATCCATCCGCGGGGGGAGGCAGGCACCATTTCCGCCTTCATGCGCATGGTCTCGGGCATGAAGTCTCTTACCAGCACGGAAGCCGTGCCGATGACGCTGCCCCTGCTGCCGGGAATCCTGATGTCGAGGGTGTAGCGGCCGGTGCGGGAGTTCTCATCGGATGTCCAGTCGAACTCTGCCAGGCCTTCGGCGGAGGAGCTGAAGTTCCTGCGGAAGAGCTCCTTTCCCGAAGGGTCGGTGAGGACGGCAAGCAGGGGCATGCCGGCAGGGATGGGGTTCCAGTCGGTGCGGCGGAGGATGCAGCCGAAGTGGAGCATCTCACCGGGGCGGTATACGCCGCGCTGGGAGAACACATGGGCGTTCAGGCCTTCCGAGCCGGCGGAGCGTCCGCCTACGGAGAAGGATGAGTAGTCGGCCCGGCGGGAGTAGTCGTTCAGGGGCATCCATGCGAGGTCGCCCTCGGCGCCTTCGGCTATGACGGCAACGGGGCTCTTTTCGGGCGGCATGCCGGCGAGGGATGGAAGCGACGTCCTGCCTTCAGCGTCGGTCTTTGCCTCGGCGCAGGGCAGTCCGTTGCGGCTGAGCACGGAGATCTTGACGCCGGCGGCGGGCTTTCCCTGGGAGAGCGAGCATGCGAAGACGTCGAGCGCTCCGGTGAGCGTCTTCTTGACGATGAGCCCGAGGTCGGTGACGAGGATGAAGCGTGAGAGCGAGCAGGCCTCCTCGTCCTTCCTCATGCCGTCTATCTTGAGCTGGAGGAGTCCTCTGGGGGCTCCGGACGGTGCTGTGGAGAGGACGGATGAGAGGTCGAGGGCGGCGAACTGCGCCTTGCCGGATCTGCTCGGAGGAAGGCCCGTCGTACCCGTGCCGGCAGGTTCGCCGAGGAGGTCGAAGTCGACGGATGAGTTCTCAAGCGGGGCTGCGAACGTGCCGTCGAGGGCTCCGAGCATGGCGAGGAAGGGCTTGCGGACTCGGGTCGCGCTCCAGCGCACGGAGTCGAGCGATGCCAAGGAGGTGCTGCTGCGCTGGACCAAGCATGGGGACAAGTTGCGTGA
>JAKSQA010000177.1 GCA_024404335.1 Mailhella sp. | reverse complement strand
GACCCACGATGCCGATGGTCTCGCCGGGGCGGATGTCGATGGAGAAGTCGTGCAGCACGTCGGGCAGGTTCTCCGCATAGCGGAAGCTGACATGCTCCATGCTGATGCCGCCGCGCACGGGCTGGCGCACGCCGCCGCCCGGGTGCTCGATGGGCGTGTTCATGACGGCGCCCAGCATCTTCACCGAAAGGGCGGTCTGCTGGTACTCGTGCACAAGGCCCACAAGGCGCACCAGCGGGCCGCTGACGCGCCCGGAGAGCATCTGGAAGGCGATGAGCGCGCCGATGGAGATGACATGGTCGAAGACAAGGTGGGCGCCCAGCCAGATGACGGAGACGTTCATGAGCATCTCGAGCATCTGGCTGAGTGTGCGGGCCGAGAGCGAGATCTTGCCCACGTTGAAGTGCGACTGCACGGAGTAGGCGGTGGCGTCGTTCCAGCCCTTCTCCTCCACGGGCTCGAGCGCGAGCGCCTTCACGGTGTGGATGCCGTGCAGCGATTCCACAAGGCGGCTCTGGCGCTTGCCCTCGGCGCGGTACAGCGTGTCGAGCCGGCGCTGGAAGGGCTTGATGAGCACCATGATGACCACGGCCATGAGGAAGGAGAAGAAGAGCACCACACCCGTGAGCGACACGCTGTAGAGCATGAGGAACGGGATGAAGATGACCAGCGAGAAGAGGTCGAGCACCGTGAAGAACAGGTTGCCCGAAAGGAAGCCGCGTATCTTCTCGGTCTGCTGCATGTGCTTGATGAGCAGGCCCGAGGGCACGGCGTCGAAGAACTGCACGGGCAGCCGCATGAGGTGCGAGAAGGTCTTCATGGCCGTGTTGATGTCGATCTTCTGCGTGGCGAAGAGCAGCAGGTAGTTCCGCAGGAACTCCAGGCCCGCGTTGAACAGGATGGCGAGCGTGATGCCCACGCCCAGCACGTTCAGCGTGGTGAAGCTGCTGTTGGGCAGCACCTTGTCGATGACGATCTGGAAGAAGAGCGGCATGAGCAGCGAGAGCAGCGTCATCATGACGACGGCCAGCGTGATCTGCCCGAAGATGCCGCGCAGCTTGATGAATTCCGGTATGAACCAGCGCAGGCCGAAGGGCTGCTCCTCATCGGTCATCTTATAGCGGCGCTGGAGCAGCATGCCCGTGCCGTCGGCAAGGCGCTCGTAGGTCTCGCGCGACCAGAAGCGGTGGAAGCCCTGCGTGGGGGAATCGTCGTCTGCGGCGGGCGACGGGTCGATGACGGCGAGCGTCACCGCGCCGGGCAGGCCCTCGCCGGCAGGCTGCTCCTCGCGGATGCCGCCCAGGATGAACCACGAGCCGTCCTTTTTGCGGCCCATGGCCGGATAGGCGGGGCCGAGGTTCACGGCCTTGTCCCACGGGAAGCGCGTCGTCCTGCAGCGCAGGCCGAAGTCGTCGCAGATCTCCTCCAGCAGATGCGTGGAGGGCTCGCCGTCGCCGGCGTCGTAGTCGTGGATGAGGCGCCGCTCGTCCATGTCGAGATGGTGGTGGCGGCCTATGAGCGAAAGGCAGGTGATGCCGCTGTGCGGCTTCGCCTTCGCCGCGCCCAGGCTGCGGAAGACGACGGTGCGGCCCGTCTTGCGGGCGGCGTATTCCTCGACCGGCATCTGGCCGTAGGTGTCGGGGGATTCGGGCGAGCGGAATATCACGGCGGCCGTATTCAGGCACGAGGCGTCGCCGATGACGAGCCAGTGCCCTGCGGGGCATTCGGTGACAAGGGGGCCTGCGTATTCGGCAGGCACTTCGCCGGGGCAGAGCTCGGGGGCCATGCCCAGGAGGGCGGCCGCGCGGAGCACCGCCTGCAGAGGGTCGGAGGCGCAGAGCAGGGCGTTCTCCTCGGAGAACGCGGCCTGAAGGGCTTCGGAATCGCTGCTTCCTCCTGCGATGAGGCGGAGGCAGGCGAGCGGGGCGGGGAGCTGTGCCCCGGCTGGCCCGCTGTTCATGCTGTATGCCATAATGGATGCTGTCCGTGATGAAGGGCGTGGCTGTATCCGCGCCTGCTGCAGCCCATAGAACGCGGGCTCCCGGAGGCGCTGCCTGCGGCTGCGATCTCGGGGAACCGCGGGCGACTGCGGTGCGGAAATGCTTTGCTTCCAGTATGCACCATAAGCGCCCTTTTTGCAAATTTCCGCAGTGCGGGATGCTCCCGGCAGCGCAGGGCCCTTCCGCAGTCCTCTGCCGTCCGCCGGAGGCGAGAGATACCGGAAGTGATATGGCGGAAGGGGGAGTCGCACCGGGATATGCGCGACTGCCCCATGCCGAGCAGGGCCACGGGTTCGCTGACGGAAAGCTCGTGATGGGCTTCGCCGGTTTTCTCCGCGGCGTGCGGCATGGAAAAAGATACACTTAATAAATTGGACATTGTTTTCCCCCATGGGGTATGGTTCCTGCAAACCTGGGAAGCGCTGAGGAAAGCGCTTCCCCAAATCGGACCGGTATTGCCGACAGAAAGCAGACGGCGCGGCCCGTCGACTGATTCGTTATCGTATGGAGGAAAAATCAATGCGGTTCCCATTTTTCTGCAAGAGTGCCGTGGCTGCCCTTGGGATTGCGGCAGCATGCGTGCTCTCCGTTCCGGAGGCTTCCGCCGGTTCCGCTGCGGCCTCTGGTAAGACGCTTGTCGTATTCTTTTCAAAACCGGGTATCAACTACGGCGTCGGTGCAGTCGAAAAGGGCAATACCGCCGTCATGGCTGACTATATAGCGGAAAGGACAGGCGCAGATGTATATGAACTGGTTCCAGCCGAACCGTATTCCCGCAGCAGCTATGAGGATACGGTGAAGAGAGCTGAAATGGAGCATGACGCCGGAGCACGCCCCGCAATCAAAGATGCTCCGAAGACCGCAGTCTCCGGCTATGACACGGTCTTCATCGGATCGCCCGTGTGGGTGTATGATGCTCCGATGATCATGTATACGTTTTACGATACGTATGGAAAGCAGCTTTCCGGCAAAACGGTCATTCCCTTCGGCACGGCTGAAGGCAGCCCTCTTTCGGATCTTGAAAATGCGATGAGGAAGTCGCTCCCCGCGGACGTCACCTATCGGAAAGGAAAACTTGTCCGAGGCGTGAAAATCAGGTCGGCGAAGGATGAGGTCCT
>JAKSQA010000176.1 GCA_024404335.1 Mailhella sp. | reverse complement strand
AATTCCCTCTTGCGCCGCAGCGCATATCGAGTGCGAAGCACATATCGAGCGCGCAGCGCATATCGAGAATTCCCGCAAGGGAATTCATATCGAGGCCGAAGGCCATTACTTGACAACCACCTTGAGCTTGACCGTGGCATCGGGTTTGGAGGTGAAGTTGGCCAAGTCAAAGACGTATAGCGTGAGGGTGCAGGACTTTGCCGGGACGCCGTTGAAGCCGAGGGCGAACTCTCCGTTGTCGAGGTTCCGCAGTTCGAAAAGATTCTGCTGCTTGTCGGCGATTCTCACCTGGGAGCCGCGTCGGAGCTCCGCAAAGCCGGGGATGGTGAAGAAGGCCATGCGCTCAGTGTAGTCGTGCAGGGGATGGGCTGCATCGTCCGTCCCGCCTGAGGACGGAGATATCGCTGCCGCGTGATGCGCCGATCAGCCCTGCCTTCCAGCGAGTTCTTTCAGCTTACTCCGCGGGCCGGCACCGTTTTCCCATGCGACAGTCTATGAAGGCCATCGCACTTTGAATATAGACGCGGTGCGGGAATCGACGTACGCTATGACCGCCCTGTGAACGCAGTCGTGGAGGTGGAATATGAGACTGATATACGGCATGCTGATACTGCTTTTTCTGTTCGGAAACGCTCATGCGAAGGTGGATGAGAACTACGTAAACGAAGACTGGACTACGCAGTATCTTACCGATCATTTGACACGCCTGAACGACAAGACATTCAGAGAATCAGGCGTGAGGTTCTTCACACTGAATCCGAATAACATCAGTTTCACGTGGGAATTCGTAGGCGATACGGATATCCTGATAAAGCTGTCATGGCCTGCGGATCAGTCGGAGAAAATCGGAAACTCGATGGAATCCTTCTGCAGGATGAAGGTGGATGATTTTCCCGAACAGGAGGGCAAAATACGGTTCGGCTGGTTTGAAGATCACAATGTCGCCGTATTCAAAGGATTCCGGGACGAGATGATTCCGATGATGCTGACGGGCAGATCCGTTTCCATGACGCTTGTCCTCCCTCCGAAGTACGTAAAGACAACGGAAGTCTTTTCCCTCAAAGGATTCAAAGCGGCGTTCATGAAAGCCGAGGAGCTCTATGCCATTCATAAGAGCAATGATGCCGGAAAGGCAGATGCCCTTCTCTCCCCTGCGAAAAGCAGAAACGCCTACGGCAGCTGGAATATGACAAAAGGCTCGTTCGACAAGAACGTCCGTGCAGTCGAGATCTCATCGAAGCTCCCCTCAGGAATGGCAATGGTCGTCGGTCTTACGGATACGCATTCCTCGTATGTGAAATATGTTTTCGATATACCCGAAGAACGGAAAGCGTCTCTGCAGGGAATGGACCCCATACGTATTCTGGCAACGATAAGCATAGACAGCCATCTGACGATGAATGTGGAAGGAAAGCTTCAGTACAGGTATGATTCCCTGTATTTCCTTATAGAAAAGGGCCTCGATCCGTATTTCCTCAAACGGATGAGGGAGGGAAAATCCCTCACGATAACGATGAAAGCACCTGACATACCGACAAAGACGTTCATGGGAACCGACACATTCGACCTATCCGGCTTCAGGGAAGCATTCATCGATGCGGACAGATACCTTCAGTCCTCTGAAGGCAGATGATCCGCGGCATCTTCATTGACTGTCACGCCTGAAAAATATTTCAGATGAAAGCATCTGCAATCAAGCACCCGGAACCCCGCAGGCCGACGATCGGCTATGTGCCGGCACGCAGGCCCGGCCTCTGCCCCTCTTGACTTAGTTTATAAAAAGTATACAAAATCAACAAAGAGAACACACAAAACGGCACCTCGCGGACGGGCTTCGGGAGGCCCGGGGAGCGGGAATGGAACAGCTGGATACACGAGCACTGCGCTTCATGCCATGCCCTGAACGCATGTGCTCCATACCGCTGCTCTCATGCCTCGAATGCCGGAGCATGCCCTGCCCCGCCCTGAAGGCCGAACACCTGGAAATCCTTTCCTCTTCGCCGTTCGTCAACCGAATACCCGTCCTCAAGCCGAGGGCCACGGAGTCCGCCATGTACGTCTTCCGCCATTCCGACGGCACGCTCACAGACGCGCCCGAATCCTTTGATCCGGAGAAGCCGTCCTTCGAGGAACTTGCCGACATCGACGAGATACTCTGCATCAGCAGGGTGCTGGTCAAGCAGCTCCGCCTTGTGCCCAAGCCCCGCGAGGAGCGCGCCGCAATCATGAAGGAAAACACCCGTCCTGCGGAGCCGATGCCTGATGCGCCTTCAGAAGCCTCCGCAGAAGCAGCCGCTCCCGAAGCCTCTGATCCTGCCCCCGCCGCAGCGCCTGCGGAAGAGCCGACGAAGCGCCGGACCAGATCACGCGCATGATGGCGCATGGAAGCCGGCCATGAACTACGGAATCTCCCCCTTCCCCGAAGCCGCCCCTTCCGGAGGCAGCCGCTTCCTGTTCGGGTGCTGGCCGAAGGAGCCTGACGGTTCTCCTGAGCCTGTCGAATGGCGCATTCTCTACCGCACGGAAGACGAACTCTTCCTTCTTGCGGAATATGCGCTTGATGCTCGCCCCTTCGGCCCGGAGGATACGGACGTCTCGTGGGAGGACAGCACGCTCCGCTCATGGCTCGGGGACGGATTCCTCAATGCGGCATTCACTCCGGAGGAACGGCTTCGCATCATTCCACACAAGACGGGCATCGACTACGGCAACCAGATCTTCTCCGATATCGAAGACCTGGCGTTCATCCCTTCGCGGGAAGAGATCGAGCCGTTCCTGGCGGAGGGCACTCCATCATGGTGCCGCCCCACGGAATACGCATGCGCACACGGCGCCTTCCGCACCGAGATCCTCGGTACGACTTTCTGGTGGCTGCGCTCCATGGAACGGCGCGGGTTCGCACCCTGCGTCAGCCAGATAGGCCTGTACGCTCTTCACAGGCCCGAAGCCGCCGACGTCGCCGTAAGGCCCGCAATCCGCATCCGGATACAGGGCGGGCAAGAAGCCCTCGGCGAATAGCGCATCTCCCTTCCTTCCTGAGCTCCTGAATCCGGCCATACGGCCTGTTTACGTTTGCCCCGTGAACGGATAGGATAATTTTACTTCCGCATCCCCCGATCCG
>JAKSQA010000175.1 GCA_024404335.1 Mailhella sp. | reverse complement strand
ACGCGGGTAAGTGTCAGAGTACCGGTGATATTGTTGGTGTAGTAGGCGAGCGGCGTGGCAGCTCTTTCACGGACAGCCTGCAGAGCGGCCAAATGGATGACGGCGTCGGGCTTTTCGGCAAGCACTTCGTCCACGCCGACCCTCACGTCCAGGCGGATGTCCACGGGCAGCTTCCGCAGTTCGCGGGCGAGATAGTCGCAGGCCTCGCCGTAGCGTGCCTTGTGCGGGGGTACCGCCGCAAGCCTGAGCCTGCCGCCGAGTTCCATGCGGTCATCCCAGAGGGATACGGCATGGCCGCGCCGCGCCGCGTCGGCCGCGGCCTGCATACCCGCAGGGCCGCCGCCGATGACCATGACCTTCTTCGGGGCATCCGCAGGCCTGAGGGCGAAGGAGGTGTCGATCTCGCGCCCCGTCTCGACGTTGACGGCGCATTTCACGCTTCGGTCGCCCGAGGAGCGGTCATGGCAGCCCTTGTTGCAGGCGATGCACCAGCAGATGTCATCCAGGCGGCCATCCCTGAGCTTATCGGGATAGTCGGGGTCGGCAATGAGCGTGCGGCCTATGCAGATGATGTCGGCCTTGCCTTTCTCAATGGCCTCCACCTGGACATCGGGGCGGTCGAGCTGGCCTGCCGCGAATACGGGTATGGAGACGTTGCGGCGCACGTTCTCAGCCAGATAGAGGTTGACGGCATGGTCATGATACATGTTGGAGACGGTGCGCACATAGGGGTATATGCCGGCCGAAACGCTGAGAGCGGTGACGCCAAGCCCCTCAAGGTAGCGGGCGATGCGTACGGAAAGGTCCATGTCGATGCCGTTCTCACGGAATTCATCGCCTACGATGCGGCAGGTGATGGGGTAGTCGTCGCCTACGAGCTCCCGGCTGCGGCGGATGATCTCCGTGACGAACCGCATGCGGGCAAGGAATGAGCCGCCGTATTCGTCGGTGCGCTGGTTCGTCAGGGGAGACATGAATGCGCTGATCAGGTATCCGTGGGCGCAGTGGAGCTCGCAGAGGTCGAACCCCGCCTCCTTTGCCCTGCGGACGGACTGGGCATAGCATTCCACTATCTCCCTGACCTCTTCGGTGGACATCACATGCGGAGGATCATACTCCGCCTTGAAGACCGAATAGACTTCGGGCTCGAAATACGAAGGAGCGATGGGCTGGAACCCTGATGTCCTCGCGTTGGTTTCCCGGCCGGAGTGGTGTATCTGCGCTGCGGCAAGGCAGTCATGACGGTGGATGGCATCGGTGATGCGGCGGAGTCCGGCGATGCGTCCGTCATCCTCAATGAAGAGCTGGCCTCCGAAGTTTCCGTCGGGCCTGACACAGAGCGACCCCATGATTATCATGGCGACCCCGCCGGCGGCCCTGCGCTCGACGAAGGCCACCTCCTTGTCGGTGACGCTGCCGTCTTCGGTCATGTGGACCGACATGGGAGCCATGACGAAGCGGTTTTTCAGTGTGAGTGGGCCAAGCCTGACCGGTTCGAAGAGGGTGGAAACATTCATAATAGCCTCGGGGGAAATACGGTAACCTGAACATTGCCGGGCAGCCGGGGCTGCTCTTCCGCAAACCGGGTGTGCGACCCGCCTTGAGGAAGAGGGGGGATGGCTCCCCCCTCCGGCAGCGGCTTACTTCATGAAGCCCTTTTCCTTATAGTACTTTGCAGCGCCGGGATGCAGGGGGAACACGTTGCCGTCCCAGCCGGTGGTCGCATCGATGGACTTCCAGGAGGGATTGGCGCGGGCGATGTCTTCCTTGCCTTCCACAATCGCCTTGGTCAGGGCGTAGGCGGTCTCGTCGTTCATGTTGTCACGCACGACAATGGCGTTGGTGTCCCAGAAGGTGGTGATGTTCGGGCCGACCTTGCCCTTGTAGAGTTCGGCGGGAAGGGTGCCGACATGGGTGCCGAGCTTGGCGGCGGCCTTTTCGGCGATCGCGGGATCAATGGAGAGCCACTTCAGCGGAACGCTGCCGGAGACATCGACGATGAACCAGGCTTCGCCGGGTCCGATCCAGACGAACACGTCGATGTTGCCGTCCTTGCACATGTTGGCGATGTCGTCGAAGCTGTTGGTGACGATGGTGCCGCCGTTCTTCTTAATGTCGTCGTAGGTGATGCCGTATTCCTTGAGAAGGTTGCGGAAGATCTTCTCGGTGGAGCCGCCGGTGGAGCCGACACCGATCTTGAGATTCTTCATGGTCTTGAGGTCACGGAGATCCTTGACCGGGGAGGCGATGGGCGACACGATCTGGTAGTTGATGCGGTCCTGCAGGTTGATGATGGCGGCGACGCCTTCCTTCGTGGGCTTCTTGTAGGGCTCGGTGCCGTTCTTGAAGGCGGTCAGGATGCTGTTCTCAGCCACGCCGAGGTCGGCGTCACGGGAGGCCAGGCGGGGGGCGTTGGTGGCGCCGCCGCCGGGCAGCATGGTCACGTCGGCGCCGGTCATCTTGCTGTAGACCTTGCCGATGGCGCCCATGCCGATGTACCAGGTGCCGCTGGGGTTGGCCGCGGACACGATCCTAAGGGAATCGGCTGCTTCGGAAGTGATCGCGGTGCAGGCGATCAGGGCTGCGGCAAGAAACGCTTTCTTCAGGATGGAGGTCATAGCTCGCTCCTAGGTTGAAGTTTACCGGCATTCGCCGGGGGATTACGCAGTAGTGGTTCCGGTGCGGCGGTATCTTGGGAACTGCATTGCCGCTGCGGCTGCGATGAGGCCTATGCCGGCCGCATCGGTCGTGAGGCCGGGGTAGAGCAGGGCGACGCCTGCGCCGAGCAGCATGCACCGCTCCAGGGCGCTGCAGTCGGCAAGGAAGTAGCCCTGCATGCCGCCTGCCAGGGAGACGACGCCGATGACGGCCGTGATGATCGAGGTGATGACCGTGGCCGTGTCACCTATGAGCAGCAGGGACGGCTGGAAGACGAACATGAACGGGATGATGTAGGCGACGATGCCCAGGCGGAAGGCCCGCCACCCCGTCTGCATCGCATTCGCCCCGGCTATGGATGCTCCCGCGTATGCTGACAGGCATACCGGCGGAGTGATCTCCGAGAGAATGGCGTAGTAGAGCACGAAAAGATGTGCGGCGATGGTGGGGATGCCCATCTGAATG
>JAKSQA010000174.1 GCA_024404335.1 Mailhella sp. | reverse complement strand
CAGTCCGGCGAGGCAGGCGGCGGGACCGCCGAGGGCCGGGGCCCTGAGCGCGGCGAGGGAGGGGACGAGCGCGGCGGCGCAGGCCGCCTGGGCGGCGAGCATGGCCCCCTGGGCGAGTCCGTTCCATGCGCAGGCAGAGGCGATGAGCGCGGCGGCAAGTGCTGCTGCGGCGGTCTTCCAGCCCCGGGGAGAGGGGGATTCGTCGCGGCGGTCCTTCCATGCCGAGAAGAGCGCGAGGCCGGCGCCGAGCTGGGATAGTACGGTGAAGGTGACTATGGACCATTGCGTGATCATGGGATGCTCCTGGGGGAGGGGAGTTTCTGATGGCGGCTTCGGCGGCGGGCCGGGCTCCGTCGTGTTCTTTCCGAAGGGAAGAAACTGAAACCCTTTTTCCCGTCTGCGTCAAGCCTGCCCGCACGGGGAACCGAGGTCTGTTCCGCGTATCCGGCTTTGTCACGGGAAGAATCATCTGCGGAGAGAGGCGGACGATTCTTTCTGCCGCCCGCACGGGGCTTCCTCTCCCGGGGGCAGACAGCCGTGCCTGTGCTTGCGGGGGCTCCGGCAAGCTGGTACTCTCGCGCAGCCGCCATCGGGCGGAGAACAGAGGGCATGGAGCATGATGGATACGAAGAGCATTCTCAGGGAGATGGAGGAGAACGGGCGTGCCGTGATCAACCGGGCCGGCGCGGCGACCGTCGCGCGGCTTGCATCCGACGCCGTACGGGCGGGCCGCAGGGCCGCCCTGGGCGCCAGGAGCCGCGAGGCGCTCTCCGTCATGAAAGGGCTTGCGGCGCTGTTCACGCCGGAGATTTCGGTGGGGCGCGAGAAGGCCCGCGTGCCCGGCGCCGAGAAGACGGCGGTGCCCGAGACCCCCGCATGGGAGAAGCCCTGGGTGTTCATGCCGCCCCTGACGGCCCGCAGCCTCAGCCGCGAGGGCTGGGCGGAGCGCCTTGCCGTGCTCTACGCCCTGCGGACGAAGCAGGCCTCGGGCATCGTGCTTACGGCCGACAACCTCATCCCCCTCCTTCCGCCGCTCGACTTCTTCAGCGGCAGGGAGCTGACCCTGCGCCGCAGGGAGGACCTGGGCCCCGAGCTGCTGGCCGACCAGCTGGCCGAATGGGGCTACCAGCGCGTTCCCATGGTGGCTCACGCGGGCGACATGGCGCGCAGGGGCGACATCTTCGACGTGCTTCCTCCCGGCTATGAGCGGCCGCTCCGCATCGAGTTCTTCGGCGATACGGTGGACGAGATGCGCGTGTTCGACTTCAGCTCGCAGCGGTCCGTGGGCAGGGTCGACGAGGTCACGTTCCTCCCTGTCTCTCCGTTCCGCTCCGGCGACGGGTGGATGCGGGAGCTGCGCAGCCGCTGGAACGCCATGGTGAAGGGCAGGATCATCACCGATTTCTCACGTGATTCCATGCTGCGGGCCGCGGAGCAGTGCGACTTCCGCCTTTTCCCCGGGTGCGCATACGCGGATGCGACCGCCCTCGAGGCCTGGCTGCCGCAGGATGCGATGTGGTTCCTCCCCGGCGCGGGGGAGCTCGAGGACGACCTTGCGGAGGCCGGCCGCGGCTGGCATGAGCATTTCAGGATACAGTCGGAGGAGACGAGCCTTCTTCAGCCGGCCCATCTCGCCGTGCGGAGCCCCGAGGATGCCGTGAAGGCCGTGTCGGCCTTCCCCAGGGCGTACGCCGAGCCGCTTGTGGTGGGCACGGCGGCGACGGGCATCGACATGCAGGAGCATGCGCTGCGGAGCTTTGCGGAGCTCTTCCACGGGCAGCCGGTTTCCGACAGGCCGTGGCAGCAGCTTGTCGCGGGGCTGCGCACGTGGACATCGCGCCGCAGGCAGGTCGTGCTGGCCTTCGCCTCCGACCGGGGCCGCAGGAAGTTCCTCAAGCTGGCGGAGCAGGACGGCATTTCCCCGAACCTCCGCTGGGATCCGCTCGGGCGCGGCCTCTTCGCCGTGGTGGCCCCCTTCCGCCAGGGGGCGGAGCTTGTGTGGGACGATGCGCTCGTGATCGGCGAGGACATCCTCCAGCCTAGGGCGGAGAGCTCGCAGCGCGTGGCGACGGGAGCCTTCAGGGGGCTTGACCGCTATGACGGCCTGCAGCCCGGCGACCTGCTCGTGCACAGGGACTACGGCGTGGGGCGCTTCGGCGGCCTGCTGCGCCTGAGCCCGGGAAGGAACGGCGTGGAGAACGACTACCTCCTGCTGGAGTACGCCGAGGGGGCGAAGCTGTATCTGCCTGTGGACAGGCTCGACGTCGTGCAGAAGTTCAAGGCCGACGGCCCGGCCCCGGGGCTGGACAGGCTGGGCGGCACCTCGTGGTCGACAAGCCGCGAAAAGGCCCGCAGGGCCGTGGAGAAGGTGGCCGCCGACCTCATAGAGATGTATGCCTGGCGGCGTGTGGCCAAGGGCTTCTCGTACTCGCCGGTGGGCGAGATGTACCATGAGTTCGAGGCGACCTTCGGCTTTGAGGAGACGCCCGACCAGAGCAGGGCCATCGCCGAGGTCTTCGCCGACATGGACAGGCCCGTGCCCATGGACAGGCTGATATGCGGCGACGTGGGCTTCGGCAAGACGGAGGTGGCGCTGCGCGCGGCGTTCCGCGCCGCATGCGACGGGCGCCAGGTTGCGCTGCTGTGCCCGACGACCGTGCTTGCCGAGCAGCACTACCAGACCTTCCGCGCGCGGCTTGCCGGGTTCCCCGTGAACGTCGGCCTCCTGAGCAGGTTCGTGCCGAAGTCGAAGCAGACGGAGACCCTGCGCGCGGCCGAGCTGGGCCAGGTGGACATACTCATCGGCACGCACCGCATGCTCTCGAAGGACGTGCGACTGCCCAACCTCGGCCTGCTCATCCTCGACGAGGAGCAGCGGTTCGGCGTGCGCCACAAGGAGAAGCTCAAGGAGCTCCGCAGGAACGTCGACGCGCTCACGCTGACGGCCACCCCCATACCCCGGACGCTGCAGCTTTCCATGTCGGGCATACGCGAGCTCTCGGTGCTGGAGACCGCTCCCGCCGAGCGCAAGCCGGTGGCGACCGCCATCATCGACCGCGCCAGGGGCGCCATGCGCACTGTCATGGAGCGTGAGCTCGAGAGGGGAGGGCAGGTGTTCTTCGT
>JAKSQA010000173.1 GCA_024404335.1 Mailhella sp. | reverse complement strand
GGCGCCGGAGGAAGGTGCTGAGCTTTGGCCGAAGCGGGGTGCATGGCCACAGGCCGCTGCTTCGTGCTGCGCACTCGCCGTAAGCGGATAGCGTGCTATCAGCGCACTACCGCTCGCGTGACATTCAACCGCTCCTTGGCGGGAAGGATATCAAGCTGGTCCATCCGGAGGATTACCCGAGACTCCCTGCCCTTGCTATACGGCCCGACCGGCCTTCGCTCCGGATACGGAAAAGGCCTCTTCCGAGGCCTTTCCGTATCTTCAATCCCGCAGAGAAGCGGCTGTTCCGAGGCTACCCTCTGCAGGCCGGCATAAGCCTGCTGGAGGCCACGTACAGGATGGCCGCCACGAACATGCCGTTCATGGAGGCGATGCCCCAGGGGAGGAGGTTTGCCACAAGGGCGCCGGCAGCCACGCCGGCCACGGCACCCCAGTTGACGGAGCACGGCCGGAAGTCCTCATCGGCGTAGTCGCCCCTATGCAGCACATAGCTCAGCACGAGGATGATGCCTATGGGCGGCAGCGTGGCGTTGAGCATGCTCAGGAAGCCGCAGAAATTGTTGTAGAGCCATACGGCAAGCAGCGTGCCCAGCGCGCCGGAGAACAGCACCATGTGCCTCTTGTCGAAGCCGGTGATGTTCGCAAGGCCGAGGCCCGTGGAGTACAGGGCATTGTCGTTCGTCGTCCAGATGTTCAGGCCGAGGACGAGCACCGCCATCCAGAAGAGGCCGAGGTTGAGCATGACCTCGAAGATGTCGTTGCCGCCCACATAGATGTACGATACCGCGCCGAAGCCGAACATGAGGCTGTTGCCCAGGAAGAAGGCCAGCACGGTGACGAAGAAGCCGCTTTTGCCGCCGGATGCGAAGCGCGTGAAGTTCGGGGTGGCCGTGCCGCCCGAGACGAAGCTGCCCACGACAAGCCCGGCGCCGCCTATGGCCGTAAGGGTGCCGCTCTCCCTGGCGAACTGCGATATGATGGTGCCCTCGCCCTGCATGACCGCAAGCACCGTGGCGGCAAGGCCGAGAACAGCCACGCACGGAACGGCGATGTAGCTGATGGCCGTAAGCGACTTGATGCCCCAGTACGCCGTCGCCGTCATGCAGAAGCCGGAAAGCACGACAAGGGCATAGACCGCCGTATCGCTCCCGCCGAACAGGGCCTTCGCCACGGGGATGGCGAACATGGCGAGGCCCACGCCGAACCAGCCGGCCTGCGTGAAGCTGATCATGGCGCTGGGCAGATAGCTGCCCTTGATGCCGAACGCCCTGCGGGAGAGCAGGTCGAGGGAAAGGCCCGTTTCCGCGCCGATGTAGCCGAGCGCGCCCGTATAGGCGCCGAGGATGACGCCGCCTATGATGAGGGCATTGATGAAGCCGGTGAAGTCAAGCCCCTTCGCCAGCTGCTGCCCGGCCCACATGCTGGCCGAGAAGAAGGTGAACCCCATCATGATCATGAACATGGTGGTGAAGCCGCGGCGTGCCGAAGCCGGCACCGCGCCGTGCGAGTAGTCCGCATCTGCGGAGGTCATGGAATCCTGTGCCATGGTGAATGCCTTATGGATGATGCAGCTGTTGATGGACCGGGCCGCCCGAAGCCCGCGGACAGGGGGAATCTCCCCCGATACATGGCGGGACGGCATGCCTTTCCCGAAGCGGCGGAAGCCGGCTCGGAAATCGAGCTGATCTGTTTTCGAATAAATCAGCGGTTCCTTAAGAAAGATAGCAGCCTACGGCGCTGCGGAATTCGGCAAGGCGCCTCTCCGCTATCTCCTTCAGCGAGCGCTGCGCGTTGGACTTCCTGTACGCAAGCTCCTGCTCGTAGAGCCTTCTGACGGCAGGCTCGGGCAGACGGCCGTAGCGGGTATGCTCCAGCCATTCCTCATACGACGCGGGTTCGGCATAGCCGAACTTCTCGTCGGTGAACGCGGCGAAGTCCACGCTGCCGGCGACCTTCGCAATGGATTCCCAGTATTCCTCGACTTCGGCGTAATGCTCGGGAATGCCGTATCGGCGCGCGCCGCCGTCGTAGATGACGCATTTCTCAAAAAGCGCGTCGTCATCGTCGAGAACCTCTGCGCGGTACTCGGGGGCGAGGATGCCGTCCTTCCAGTAGAAGTCGACGAAGGGCCGGTTCACGCCCGTGCATCCCTTGTCGATGTAGGTGCTGAACACGCCCTCGTAGAACACGCAGTGCACGCCCTCGAACTCGGGCCAGAACTGCCGGATCTCCTCGGTGAAGTTCTCCAGCACCGTGATGCCCATGGTGCCGCCCACCGTGAAGAATATGATGTTGCGCAGCGACTTGCCCGCCTCGCGGTATTCCCTGCACACGTACTTGAGGCACTTCACGAGCGTGTCGCCCGTGGCGATGATGTCGCCGATGATGAGGGAGCCGCCGTCGATGATGCAGAGCTTGCGGTAGCGGATGTCCAGACCGGAGATGACCTCGCCCTCGAAGGTGCGCTCACATGAGAGGAAGCCCATGTCAGCCACCTGCACGCCCACGCGGTAGCAGCATTCCTCAAGCGGGTAGTTCAGACCGCCGCGGAGGATCGTGAGGATATTGGCCCTGCTGATCAGCCCGCGCGCGTTGAATTCCTCAAGCACGGCCTTGGTGGGGTTGCACATGCAGTCGTAGTTCTCAAAGCCGACGATTTCCGGCGAGATGAGAAGTCGGCGGGTGCTCGGGCTCGTCACGATGAAATAGGAGTTGGAGAGATGGGGCGCATCAAGCGCATACAGCGTCGCCTTGGGCCGCTCGAAGACGGGGACAAGGTCCACGCCCTGAAATTTCTTGAACATGTCTTTTCCTTTGCTGTTTCCCCGCGCCCCGCTGCGGATGTGCGGCAGGCATGCGCGGCGCTGAAATCATGGACGGGCGGCATGGCCGGAGCCGCATCTGCGCTTCAGGGATGCGCCCTGAGAAGGCGGGGCTCCTGCGGCACCCCATTCTGATGGAGCCGCTTTACGGCTGTCCGGGGCCTCGCCGGGTTCAGAGCTCGCAGAAGAACTCCAGGCGCTCCCCTGCGGGCCCGGTGCAGAACGCGTTCCGCAGCGCCACCTCGGCGCCGGCGTGCGTCTCGTCGGGCCTGCGGAGCTCGGATGGCGGCACGGTGACGGCGCAGCCTGCGGCG
>JAKSQA010000172.1 GCA_024404335.1 Mailhella sp. | reverse complement strand
GCTGAATGAGGCCTCCGAGCGATAGGAGGAAGATCTGCCGCAGGCAGCGACGCTCCGGCGCTCCGGATCCGCTTCCGCATCGACGCCGGATCAGGCCTCTCAAGACGTCTCAGACGGAACAGATAGAAAATCCCCGCAAGGCCGAGCCCGCCCACCAGCGCAAGCCAGAAGCCGAGGGCACCCAGCGCACCGGCGCCTGGAACATGGCCGAAGCACAGCATCCATCCCAGCGGAAGGCTCACCACCCAGTACGCAAGGAAGGATCCCATGAACACCGAGCATGTATCGTTCCAAGCCCTGAGCGCGAAAAGCGTGTTGGTCTGCACGGCATCCGGGAACTGGTAGAGCGCCTCGCAGAACAGCAGGGCGGCCGCGACCTCCACAACCGGCGCATCGTCGCTGTAGATCCCTGCGATCATATACCTGAAGCCATACACGGCAAGGGAAACCACCAGCGCCGCCGCGAGCGACATGCAGAGCGAGGTGCGCCGCGCATGCCGTGCCCTCTCCATATCGCCTGCGCCGAGATACATGCCCATGCGGATGCATGATGCCATGCCCAGCGAATAGGGGACCATCCAGACCAGCGCGCTGATGTTCCCGGCGACCTGATGGCCGGCGACCTGGGCAACCCCGAGAGGCGCAACGATGACGGCGATCAGGGCGAACGCCGAGGTCTCGTTGAGCAGCGCGAGGGCACTCGGCAGTCCCAGCCCCGCAAGACGTCTCAGCAGGGGGAAATCAGGCCGGCTGACGGTCCATGCGGCAGCATCGGACCTGCGGACGAAGAATGCCAGCGTCGCGGCCATCGCCCACAGCAGGACCGCAGTGGCGGCGCCGCAGCCCGCGGCCCCCATTTCCGGAAATCCGAACAGGCCGAAGACGAATACGATATTAAGGGGAATATTGAGCGCCAGCGCTACGACTCCCGCAATCATCGCGGGCCTGGTCCTCCCCGTCCCCTCAAGAAAGGACTTCTGCAGCCCGAAGAGCATCATCGCAGGCACGCCCCAGAGGACGGCCTCCAGATATGAGGCCGTCTTCGCTGCCATAAGTGGATTCAGGCTCTCCCATGCCGCGATGATACCCGCGGCACCATGGAATCCGGCCATGAGAAGCGCCGCAAGAACCGCGGCGATCCACAGGCCCTGCCGCATGCAGGCACGGGCCCCCTCACGGTCGCCGGCCCCGCACGCCTGGGCTGCGAGCGGCGTGATCGCCATGAGAAGCCCCTGGCCGAACATGATTCCCGGTATCCAGAAGGAAGACGCCACCGACACCGCGGCCATATCCACCGATCCGTACCTGCCGGCGACAAGGGTGTCGACGAACGACATGGCGATCTGCGCTATCTGGCCCGCGAATACGGGCACGGCCAGGCGTATCAGAGCCCAGGCCTCGGCCCGGCTGAAGCGCGGATTCCGCATTATGCTCATGATGCTTAAACTCCAAGACCCATCATCGTTTTCCGATGATGGGCCCTACTCGCGATGCGGGAAATATTACTTTCCGAGCTTCTTGATGACGGTGCGCACGGTGTCGGAGAGCTCGGCGCCCTTGGCGACCCAGGCCTGGAGCTTTTCGCTGTCGATGCTCAGCTGGCCGGGTTCGGTGCAGGGGTTGTAGTAGCCCAGGTATTCCAGCGGACGACCGTCACGGCGGCTGTCGCTGTTGATGGCCACAATGCGATAGAAGGGATGCTTCTTGGAACCGGAACGGGTCATTCTGACTTTAACGGACATATCTTCACTCCTGAGGGGAATAAAAGCAGCCGAGGCTACCTTTTTTTGTTTTTGCGTTTCTGCTTGTCGTGCTTCTTCTTCGTCGCGGACGACTTGCTTCCTGTGCCGGGAAGCCCCGGCATGCCTCCCAATCCGGGAAGCCCTCCCATACCAGGCAGGCCGCCCATTCCGGGGAGACCACCCATACCCGGAAGGCCGCCCATCCCGCCCAGCTGGTTCATCATGCCCTTGGGAATTGAGGGCATGCGCCTTCCGGGCTGCATGATGGTCTGCATCATCTTCTTCATCTGGTCGAACTGCCGCAGGAGGTTGTTCACATCCTGGACCTTCGTGCCGGAACCTTTCGCGATGCGTGCGCGGCGGCTGCCATTGATGATATCGGGGTTGCGGCGCTCCTTGACGGTCATCGAGTTGATGATGGCTTCCGTCCTGTCCATCTCCTTCTCATGCCCCTTGAGGTCGCCGAGCTTTCCGGCAATGGAGCCGAGCCCGGGGATCATCTTGAGGATGGATTCGAAGGAGCCCATCTTGCGCATGCGGCGCATCTGCGTACGGAAGTCCTCAAGGTCGAACTTGGCCTTCTGCATCTTCCTGGCGAGGGCCTCGGCCTCTCCGGCCTCCATCTCGCCCTGGGCCTTCTCCAGCAGGGTGAGCACGTCGCCCATGCCGAGTATGCGGCCCGCAACCCGGTCGGGGTGGAAGACTTCCATTTCCGAAAGCTTCTCGCCCATACCGACAAATTTGACCGAAGCGCCGGTGACGGACTTGATGGAAAGCGCGGCGCCGCCTCGGGCGTCGCCATCCATCTTGGTCAGGACCACGCCGGTGATGCCAAGATGTCCGTTGAAGGACTCGGCGACCGTCACGGCGTCCTGGCCGGTCATGGCATCGGCTACGAACAGGATCTCCTGCGGATGCACGGCTTCCTTGATGGCGACGAGCTCCTGCATGAGAGGCTCGTCCACATGCAGGCGGCCGGCGGTATCGATGATGACCACCGTGCACTGCTTCGCACGGGCGTCTTCCACGGCCGCGCGGGCTATGTCCACCGGATCCATATCGGGGGTCGACTCGAAGCAGGGGATGTCGATCTGCTTCGCAAGCGTGCGGAGCTGGTCGATTGCGGCCGGACGGTACACGTCGGCGGGCACGAGGTAGGGCTTCATCTTCTGCTTGCGGAGCAGAAGGGCCAGCTTGCCCGAAGAGGTCGTCTTGCCGGAGCCCTGCAGGCCGGACATGAGTATGACAGCCGGCTGCTGACCGCCGAGCTTCAGGGCCGTATCCTCTCCGCCGAGCCGCGCGGCGAGCCGGCGCAAGCCCAAGGTCACCCTCCAGCACGAACGCGCGGCGGCGCGCGACGGCATGATCCCCGACGTCGACGAGAAGTGGCGCCCGGTGTACGCTGTC
>JAKSQA010000171.1 GCA_024404335.1 Mailhella sp. | reverse complement strand
CTCGTACTCAGCGTCGTGCCCGCCACCGCGGCCGGCGTCTTCACGACCAAGCTCTTCAAGGCGGCCCCCGTGCTCGTCTCCCAGGAGAACCTGCGCGCCGCCGGAGAGAACGGCATCCGCGGCATCCTCATCAATTCCGGCCAGGCCAACGCCTGCACGGGCGAGCTCGGCCTGCATAACTGCCGCCGCAGCATCGCCATGGTCTGCGGGGCCCTCTCGGCTGCCGGCAGCGACGTCCCCTTCGGTTCGATCCTGCCCGCCTCCACCGGCGTCAACGGCGCCCACATGAAGATGGACAACTGGTCCGCAGCCGTCCCCTCCCTCGTGCGCTCGCTCGGATCGGTCGATGTCGAAGGGCTCGTGCGCGCCATGATGACGACCGACGCCTTCCCCAAGATGTCAGGCTGCGAGCTCAGGCTCTCCGGCGGAACCGTCCTTCTGGCGGGCGTGGCCAAGGGCGCGGGCATGATCTGCCCCAACATGGCCACCATGATCTCCCTCGTCATGTGCGACGCCGCCGTAGATGCCGGGGAATGGTCGGCAATGTTCCGCCGCGCCGTGGACGCCACGTTCAACAGGGTCAGCGTCGACGGCGACACGTCGACCAACGACTCGCTGTACGGCCTCGCCAACGGCGCCTCGGGCGTCACCGTCACCCCCGAGGAGATGCCCCTTCTCGAAAAGGCGCTCACCACGGTCCTCGGCGAGCTCGCCTACCTTCTCGTCAAGGACGGAGAAGGCGCCACCAAGGTCATGCACATCCATGTCACGGGCGCCGCCACCGACGAGGACGCCGAAAAGGTCGCCCGCACCGTGGGCCATTCCCAGCTCGTGAAGACCGCCATGTTCGGCCGCGACCCCAACTGGGGCCGCATCGTGGCCGCCGCAGGGCGCGCCGGCGTCGACTTCGACCCCATGGCCCTCCGCGTGACGCTGTGCGGCGTGGAGCTCTTCAGGGACGGGCGCCCCACGGACCTCGACTTCGACGCCCTGCTCGAGCAGCCGCTCTCCGAAGTCGACCTCCCGCTCGACATCGTGCTCGGCACGGGACCCGGCGAGGCGCGCCTGCTCGCCTCCGACCTCTCGCACGCGTACGTCTCCCTCAATTCCGACTACAGGTCCTGAGGCTCCCATGGTCATCGCCGTACTCACCGTCGAATTCGCCCTCCACGGCAACGACTCCCTCAAGGGGAAGCGGCGTGTGGCCAACAGCCTCAAGCAGAAAGTCCGCAACACGTTCAACGTCGCCGTAGCCGAGGCCGGCACCGAGGAATCCCTCGTCCGGCTCCGGCTGCAGGTCGTCTCCATCAGCAACAGCGAGCAGCACGTGCGTTCCCGCATGGACAAGTGCATGCTCATGATGGAGGCGGCATGCGACGAGGAAATGACCTACAGCGACGTCGAGGTCTTCTATGACGACTGAAAATATCGGCAGCAGCGCTTCCGAATCCACACTCCTCGGTGTGCCTGCGGAAATCATCGAAGCCCTGCGGAATGCGAAGCGCGTGCTCATCGCCGCCCATGCCCATCCCGACGGCGACGCCATAGGATCCTGCTTCGCGCTCGCCTGGGCCATACGCTCCATCGGGCATGACGCGCTCGTCTTCAACGAAGACGGCATGCCGTCGTTCCTCCGCTTCCTCACCCTGCCGGGGCCGGTCCTGACCGATCCCTCCTCCCTCCCCTGCGACCCCGACCTCATCGTCGTCCTCGACTGCGGCGACCGCGCACGAGCCGGCGAAGCCATCCAGCCCCTCCTCGACCGGGTGCCAACGCTGAACATCGACCACCATCTCGGCAACGGCATGTTCGGCACGCTCGCCAACTGGGTCGTCCCCGAGGCCTCCGCGACCGGCATACTCGCAGCCCGCATAGCCAGGGCCCTCCGCACCCCCCTCCAGGGCGCCATCGCCGAGGCCCTCTACGTCGCCGTCTCCACCGACACGGGCAACTTCTCCCATGGCAACACCACTCCCGAGGCCCTGCGCCTTGCGGCCGACCTCGCAGAGGGCGGCCTCCGCATCGCCTCGGTGCGCGAGAAGCTCGACAACGACTTCTCCGAACCCCGGCTCCGCCTCTGGGCACGGGTCCTCGGCAGCGCCCGCGTTCTCGATGACGGAAAGTTCGCCGCAGCCCTCGCCACGCTTGAGGACTTCCGCGCCACGGGCACGACCCGCGAGGATGCGGAAGGCATCGTCGACCGGCTCCGCCGGATCAAAGGCGTGCGCGTGGCAGCGCTCCTCCGCGAGGAGGAGAAGGACGGCAAGGTCTTCACCAAGGCCAGCCTGCGCTCCTCGGGCGCCGACAGCGTACGCGACGCGGCCGCCCAGTTCGGCGGAGGAGGCCACCGCAACGCCGCGGGCTGCACCCTCCCCCTGGATGCGGAAAAGACCCTCGCCGTGATGCACCCCTATATCCGCTTCGTCTGGAACAAGACGGTATAGCGCCGAATTTCCTGTCCCCTGAAACCACAAGCCCTCCATCGGCGGCCGAACACGCCGGCAGGAAGGACCCCCACATGAAAAACGTGACCTTTCACAAAATGCACGGCTGCGGCAACGACTTCATCTTCATCGACAACAGAAGCGCCGGCGTTTCCGTCGACCACATGGCCGACTGGGCCGTGACCCTATGCAACCGGAAGACGGGCATAGGCGCCGACGGCCTCCTCTTCCTTGAAAGCACCCCCGAGGGCCGCGAAGGCGACTTCATCTGGCATTTCTACAATGCCGACGGCTCCAGGGCCGAGATGTGCGGCAACGCCTCGCGCTGCGCCTCCTGGCTCGCCGTGGACCTCGGGCTCGCCGGACGCGAGCTCTCCTTCGGCACCGATGCGGGCGTCATCCGCGCCTCCGTCGATTTCGAAGGCATGCGTTCCCGCGTGGAGCTCACCCATCCCAAAGACCTCGCCCTGCATGCCGTCCTCGAGGCCGACGGGGCATCGTATGACGTCCAGTTCGTCAACACGGGCGTACCCCATGCGGTCATCATCTGCGACGACTGCGACACCGTCGACGTCGACACGCTCGGCCGCATCTTCCGCTACCATGAGCACTTCGCCCCCAGAGGCACGAACGTGAACTTCGTCACCGTCACGGGCCGCGACGCCATCCATGTGCGCACCTACGAGCGCGGCGTGGAGGGCGAGACGCTCGCA
>JAKSQA010000170.1 GCA_024404335.1 Mailhella sp. | reverse complement strand
TCGGCAGGTTCTTCCGCTCATTGAAAACGCCCCAGGAGAAGGTGGATTTCCTCACGGCAGCAGCCGTCGCAGGCATCACCGTCAATGGGCGTCTGGCGATAAAGCTCGGAGAGATGCGGCGTATCCAGCCTGAAGGCCCCCTCACACTGAAAACCATCACGACGGCCATAGCCGAAAAGACGATTTCTCTGGACGCTACGATCCATACCATCGCAGAGCTGAAAAGGCAGGTGGAGAAGGGAATAGGGGAAATCATCTCGCAAAAGGTGGATAAGATGTACCCGGGGGGCCGCTCCACGCAGCTGCTTGAAGAGCTCCGGGAAGGGCAGGAAATCCTTGAAGGGCTCAAACGGCAGGGTGCGATTGCCAATCTGAGCGACCTCCATGTCTTCCACGGCTATGATCTGGACAGGGTCATCACCTGCATGCTCAATCCCGGCCAGACCATAAGCTTGAAGGACTTCCCCCTTCCCCCCGACATCTCCTCCCCCACCCCGGAGGACACGCAGGAGACGGCCGTCAAAGCGTGGCTCAATGATTTCGAACGCCAAGGCTATATCCCCGGACAGACCTCCGTCACGGTGTTTGGACGCGACGGCGGGGCCTTCACCTGCACCAACAGCCTCGATGAGCTCACCGAGGATGAAGTCCATATTTTCAAAAAGAAGCAGCATATCGGCAAGACCAGGGCGGCCGAGGAAAATCTGCGCCGGCTCTGCACCTTTGACGGTGTCTTCAACGAAAAGCAGTTCATATCGCTCATGTTCGCACTTTCTCAGAACGGCCCTGTCAGTCTGCTAAAAAACGTCACCGTGCTGGTGGGCTTCCCGTCGGAACAAAGGGAGCACTCTGCCATGGAATATACCCTCCGCCCCGGCGACGGAGGCACCATCATCTTTGAAGCCAAGTCTCCGGCGAATCCCACCTGTACCAGCCTCGACAGCAGTTTCGTCCTCATGCCCGACGGCAGCGCCGTCTGCAGCAAGGCAACCCTTACCCCCCCGAACAGCGATAACCCCGCAAGGAGCCAGCCATGACCGATACTTTTGCTGAACTCATGACCGGTACGGGCGAACGACTCGGATTCGGCCCCACACCGCCCGATAAGGACGGATACTGCGTATTCGACTTCGGCCCGACCTTTGTCAGCTGCGCCCTCAGCGGAGACGGCTCCATGATACGCCTCACCGCACCCGTGGCCGAAATCCCCGGCGAATGCCCCGCGGCCGTTCTGGAACGCCTCCTCGACGCGCAGCTCTTTTTCAAGGATACCCGTGGGGCGGCCTTCTCCTACCAAAAGGGGAACGGCGCCGTGCTCCTGCATCTCAATGTCCGGACGGCGGGGCTCGATTCCGTCATGCTGGAGCACTGCGTGACCAACATGCACGCCGTGTCCGAGCGCTTCGCCAAAGAGATCGCGGACATGCTCGCCGCCTCCCCGGCGGACGGACCGTCCGGCATGGATGTTTCCGGCGATTCGGCGCAGAACGAGCTGTCGCCGGCGGGGTACAGCCTCATATTTGGATAGGGAGCGCCGGTTTCCGGGGGGATGCGGAAGTCCGCAAGTTCGGGCTTGAGGACGACTCCGATCCGCTCAATGTCATTCAGGTGACGGGGTATGAACAGCATTCCGAACGGAAAGCTGAGAATATGAAAGCGCCGGGAGTTTCCGACTCCGGGCGCTTTCTGTGTTTTCTTCCCTATACCGTGCGATGATGCAGGGCGATGTTTATTTGTTATTTCAAATAGTTAATATGCTCAATCAGAACTTGTCGAGCTCGGATTCTATGAAGGATTCCATGTTGTGGTTGATGGACCTGCGCCGGTTCACGACCTGCTGGATGTCCTTCATGAGGCCGCGGATGATGTGCCACGATGCGTTGATGAACGTGACGATCACGCAGTCGCCGGAGTAGGTGTAGTACTGGGTGCCGTTGGTCTTCCTGCCGAAGACCTCGTTGACGAACTCGTCGAGGTCGGGGTCGTCGTCGATGGCGGTGTAGTTGCTCGCGAAGAACTCCTTCATGTGCTTGCCGATGCCGCGCATGCTGGAGGAGAAGCTGAAGTCGCCCCAGAGGAGCTTCCTGTCCTCATCGACGATGAAGCTCACCTCGATGTCGTACGGGTACGAGAGCAGGCGCACGCAGATGGAATCCTCGTAGGCGGTGATCGTCCTTCCGGGGAATGCCATGATGATGTCGCGCAGGGGCGTGCCCCAGGGGAATCCGCAGAAGGAGCCGTTCTCGTACAGGGCGATGGAGATGTCGCCGTTGCAGACCATCGCATAGAGGTCGGTGCAGCGCGACTTGGCGTCGTAGCCTGACTTGTCGATGTAGCGCAGGTTCAGCATCGGCGTGTTGCCGCAGGCCGTGGAGCTGCAGTACAGGTACCTGTCTTTCGCGATGAAGACGCCCGTGTTCCCGATGGTGGAGGGGTCGGCATCGAAGAGGTGGTCGTCGTGCCGGGTTATGCGCCTGTACTTGCGGCAGAAATGCTCGAAAAGGCGGTTCTGTATGGCCCTGTCGGTGATGCCGGTCTCCGCGAAGGCGAGCCATGCGGGCCGTTCCTCGAAGGTGAAGACGGATTCGCCGGAAACCGTGCGGCTGACGATGCGCTGCCTGATGCCCAGGAAGCGGGCCATGCGGCTGAGGTTCTGGTAGTCCTTGGAGACGAAGACGAAGGAGTCGAGGTTCAGCGTGACCTCGGTGTCTTTGCCGAAGAGGGTCGTGGAGACGGTGAGGGCATCGCCGTCGGAGGGCGAGGGGGCGGCGCTCAGCAGGGCGACGATGACTTCCTTCGGCATGCCGAAGTCGATGGGGAGCCCGAGGATGCTGGAATGGCGCTCAAGCTGGTCGTCGCCGGATTCGTCGACGTACTGGCGCTGCTGCTTGGCGAAGAAGCTGCGGATCGTGTCTATGCGCTCGTCGGTGGCGATGGTGTAGGCGGCCGCCGGCCCATAGCCGCGGCGCATGTACTGCCGGGCGGTCATCCTGCGCCCGTAGCGCACCCAGTTGCGCTGGGAGTAGAGGAGCTCCCGGAGCTCCGACTTGGAGATGTTCTTGTGGATGCTCTTCCAGATGCTGCCGAGCTCGTAGTCGGCGTTGCGCATGGCCTTCGATGAGTTGAGCAGGCCCATGAATTCGGCGTCAGACCCCGAAGAGTCCAGCGGCATGGGCTTTT
>JAKSQA010000017.1 GCA_024404335.1 Mailhella sp. | reverse complement strand
ATACACGTCAGGCGATTCTAAATTTCGTTTCTGACGGTCATGGCAGTCACGGTTCCTCCCAGATGATTGCAGTCGCAAGCCCCTCTAACCGTTCTGGGGATACTGGCCGGGCGATTCAAGCTTTCGTTCCCGGTCTGGGGATTTCCATAATCATAGCTCCAGTACGCATTACCCGATACGAATCTGACGTACAGGCCGGAACCGTCATTCAGAAAGATCTTGCCCTTGCCGCCTGCCTGCTGCACCAGCTTTTCAAGCTCTTTTACCGTCATACTATCGCCAGCTATCGTTTCCTGTAGGTCAAACTCTAAACATCCAAAGTCTTGACCTACATTTTGACCTACACGGCAAGAGAATAGCATAGGGAAAAGGCGGGAATCAATGGGAGTGTGTAGGGCAAAGAAAACTTGATAAAAGCAAAGCCCCGCAAGTCTTTATGGGACTTATCGGGGCTATATTGGAGGTCGAATGGCGGAGCCGCATAGGGGTCGAACCTACCGCAGACCTCTCAGCCTGCCACTGGTTTTGAAGACCAGGCGCAACACCGGTTACGAGGCGACTCCGTGTTTGAAGATACGTCAACGCATGCCCTGCGTCAAGACTGCAAGATTACGCAAACATTCTCCATGGCGGCGCCTCTTGCGCTCGCGTCATTCCCCGCTTATAGTCATAACAGATTCAAGCAACCGATTCCAACCTCATACGGAGGACTCATGAACATTTCCAGCACCAGCAGCCGCAGCTACGCACGCACCAGCGTCGCCGTCTACATGCAGCAGGTCTACCTGTGGATGACCGCCGCCCTCGGCATCACCGCCGGCGCCGCCGTCTTCGCGGCCTCCAGCCCCGCCCTGCTCCAGATCTTCTTCTCCGGAACCTTCGCCCCCATCATCCTCATGGTGGCCATCCTCGGGCTCGTGATGTTCATCTCCGCCCGCATGCACACCCTCTCCGCCGGCGCCGCCACGGGCCTCTTCCTTCTCTACTCGGCCCTCAACGGCATCTTCCTCAGCCCCCTCCTGCTTGCCTACACCGGCGCCTCCGTCGCCCAGGCCTTCATCGTCACCGCCGGCATGTTCGGCGGCATGAGCGTCTTCGGCATGATAACCAAGCGCGACCTCTCCGGCATGGGCAGCTTCCTCTCCATGGGCCTGTGGGGCATCATCCTCGCCATGATCGTGAACATGTTCATCGGCAACTCCGCCGTCGACCTCACCATCAGTGTCCTCGGCGTGGTCATCTTCACCGGCCTCACCGCCTTCGACACCCAGAAGCTCCGCGGCATGGGCATGTCCGCCCCTGTGGACGACTCCCTGGCCATGCGCCGCGGCGCCCTCCTCGGCGCGCTGACGCTCTACCTTGACTTCATCAACATGTTCATCTTCCTGCTCCGCCTCTTCGGCGGCCGCAACGACTAACATATCCGGGAGGGGCTCCGCCCCTCCTTCCTTCTTCCGGCCGTACGCGCAGTACGGCCTTTTCCCGTACCGGGGGTACGAAGCGCATGGCCAGACTCCACCCCCTGCAGACGATCCTCTCCCCGATCCTCGGCCCGCTTTCGCTGGCCTACGGCTCCCTTGCGTACGCCAAAAGGGCGCTGACGCATCACGGCACCCTCAAAAGCGCTTCCCTGCCCAAGCCCTGCGTGGCCGTAGGCAACATCTCATGGGGGGGCACGGGCAAGACGCCCGTCACCGACTTCCTGCTCACCCGCGCCGCGCAGCAGGGGCTCCGCGCCGCCGTGCTCACCCGGGGCTACGGGGCGCATCCCCCGCATCTGCCGTATCCCGTGCAGGCATCCTCCCCTCCCGGAGAATGCGGCGACGAGCCCCTCATGCTCAAGCGCAGCCACCCGGAGGCCGACGTCGTCGTCGATCCGGTACGCCTGCGGGGCGGCCTCTCCCTTGCCGGCGGGCTCCCCGATTTCTACATCCTTGACGACGGATTCCAGCATGTCGCCGTCAGGCGCGACCTCGACCTCGTGCTGCTGGACATCGAGGACGTGCTCCACGATGCCCCGGGGCGCAATCCCTCCAACTGGAACAGAGTCATCCCCCGCGGATCCTGGCGCGAACCGGAACGCTCCCTCCGCGACGCAGGGGCCTTCCTCATCAAGGCCGAGCCCGAAGACTGGCCGGCACTCGTACCGTCACTGAAAAAACGCCTCGCCGCCTTCCCCCGCCCGGTCTTCGCCTTCCGCATGGCGGCCTGCGGCCTTGCCCCCGTATCCGACGCAGCCCGGAGCCTGCCGGGACCGGAAGGCGGATACGCCTTCGTCAGCGGCATAGGCGCCCCCGGGCAGGCCATCCGCACGGCGTCGGCCTTCCTCGGGAGGGAGCCCTCCGCCCGCCTCGACCTCCCCGACCATCACGACTACACGGGTGAGAAGGCACGCCTCGAGCATCTCGGCCTTCCCCTCGTATGCACGGCGAAGGATGCGGTGAAGCTCGCCGAGCTCAGGCTCTCCGCCCCCTGCTGGAGCCTTTCCGTCAGGGCGGAATTCCACGCATCGCTGTCCGCAGAGCAGATAGCGGGCACAGCAGACAAAGATACAACACCTTCTCCATCATTCGACACATGGTGGAGCGAATGGCAGCAGGCCCATATCCCTGCGCATACATGAAAAAGAAAGACAATCTCGACGAACAGCTTCTCATCGAAACCCTTGAAAACGCCGGGCGCCCCCTCCGCCTCGACGACATACTCCGCATCACCGGATTCTCCCGCAAAATAAAGAAGGACGTCCTCATCTGCCTGGGCGACCTTGCCGCCAACGGCGTCCTCGTGCGCCTCCAGGGCGGCGGCTGGGCCACGGCCTCTTCCATGAAGACCCGCACGGGCCGCCTTGCCGTGCAGCGCTCCGGCGCCGCATTCGTCATCCCCGAAGGCGAGGCCCCCCGCAGCGGAAGCGACATCTACATCGCCGCCGAGCACATCGGCGACGCCTGGAACGGCGACATCGTCAGCGTCATGCTCATGCCCGCGAAGCGCGGCTCCTCCAAGGGGCCGGAGGGGCGCATACTCTCCGTCATCGAACGCGGGCAGACGGAGATCGTCGCCCGCGTCCTGCGCCCTGCCGACGGGGAAGGCGTCTTCCTCTGCCGCCCGTGCGACCCACGCCTCGGCTTCGACATCGCGGCCGACGCCTCCGCGCTGGAGAAGAGACCCGAGGAATCCGAGCTGCTGCGCATCAGCGTAGGCGGCAAGACCGATGACGGAGGCCGCCGCCCCCTCTACGCAGGCACCGCGCTTTCCAGCCTCGGCCAGGAAAACGACGCCTTCGTCCAGGAGCGGCTCACGAAGCTCAACAACTCCATCCCCATGGAGTTCCCCGACAACGTGCTCGCCGAGGCCGAGGAGGCCGCGGCATCACCCGCGCTCGACGAGGAAGGCCTGGCCGACCTGCGCGGCGAGATGCTCGTCACCATCGACGGCGACGACGCCCGCGACTTCGACGACGCCGTATGCGCCTCCCGCGACGGCGACGGATGGCGGCTGCTCGTCGCCATAGCCGACGTCTCGCACTATGTCAGGCCGAGGACGAACCTCGACAGGGAGGCCTTCGAACGCGGCAACTCGTACTACTTCCCCACCTCCGTGGAGCCCATGCTCCCCGAAGTGCTGTGCAACGGCGTATGCAGCCTCCGCCCCAATGAGGAGCGCCGCTGCATGGCAGCCGACATGCGCCTTGACGCCGGCGGCAATTTCGTCAGCGTGCGGTTCTCCAACGGCGTCATGGTCTCGAAGGCCCGCCTCACCTATACGGAGGTGCAGTCCGCGCTGGTCGACCCCGAGGGCGATGCGGCACGCGCCATCGACGAGCGCGCCCCCGGCGTGCGCGCCATGCTGGAGGACGCCGCCGACCTCGCCGACGTGCTCATCGAGCGCAGGCGCAGGCAGGGCGGCCTGGACTTCGACCTGCCCGAGGCCGAGTTCCTGGTGGACGGCATACGCATCAACGGTGTCTCACGCGTCACGGGCATCCGCAACCGCGAGCGCCTCTTCAGCCACCGGCTCATCGAGGCGTTCATGGTGCGTGCGAACGAGGCCGTGGCCGAATTCCTCACAAAGCACGATGCGCCGTTCCTCTACCGCGTGCATCCAGCGCCGGGAGCCGACAGGCTCGAGGACCTCTACCGCTCTCTCCGCTCCACCGACGCGGAGCTCCCCCTTCCGCACGCCGCGAAGACCGCCGTGCCGAACTGGATAGCCCATGTGCTCGACGCCGCGGCCGGAACCGACCAGGAATTCGTCGTCAACAGGCTCACGCTCCGCTCGATGATGCAGGCCCGCTATTCCCCCGAGGAGGACGGGCACTTCGGCCTGGGCTCGGCGTGCTACTGCCACTTCACATCCCCCATCCGGCGCTACGCAGACCTTGTGAATCATCGCGCCCTGCGCTATGTACTCGGCCTCGAGACCGGAGGCGCGCTTCCGGCGGGCCACAGGCTGCTGGAGACGGCCGACCGCTGCAACGAGCACGAGCGCACCGCCACCGACGCCGAAAGGGAGATAGGCCGCCGCATGGGCTGCCTGCTGCTGCAGGGCCGCACGGGCGACATCTTCGGCGGCGTGGTCAGCGGCGTGATGAGCTACGGGTTCTTCGTGGAGCTCGACGGAATGCCCGTGGAGGGCATGGTCAGGGTGGAGAGCCTGGGCCGCGATTTCTATGTTTATGACGAGGAAAGGCAGGAGCTGCGCGGCACGCATACCGGCGAATCCTTCCGCCTCGGACAGAGAGTGACCGTTAAACTTGCCGGCGTGCACGTCGGCCGACTGGAGATAGACTTGGAATACAGGAACGATGACGAAGGACGCCGTCCTTTCCGCCGCAGAGACGATGACAGGAACGACCGCCGCGAGGGCGGCCGCGAAGGACGCGGACGCCACGCGTTTGCCGACCGCAGGGGCTTCCGTCCCCGCCGCGATGAGGACGGGCAGGACTTCCGCTCCGGAAAGCCCCGCTTCGAGCGCCGCGGAGAAGGCCGCCCCGAACGCCCCCATGGCTTCAGGCCCCGCCGTGACGACGATGCCGAGCGCAGGAACCGCTATGCCTCCGACGCCTGGGGCGGAGAAGAGGCCGAACGCGGCGGACGCCCCTTCGGCGAACGCCGCGGATTCCGTTCCGACAGGGACGGCGAAGGCAGAGACGAACGCCCCCACGGCTTCAAGCCCCGCCGCGACGACGAGGGCCGCGGATTCCAGTCCGACAAGCCCCGCTTCGAACGCCGCGGCCGCGACGGAGAGGATGCCGGCAGGCGCCCCTTCCATAAGGACGGCGGCTTCGGCGACCGCCGCAGGCCCTTCGGCCGCGGTGACGACCGCTTCGCCGACAGGCGCGGGCACACCGGCCGCAGGGAAGAGGCCGATGACATCTTCAAGATCGACCTGGAGACCGAAGGCCGCCAGGTGCACCGCTTCGGCAAGCCGAGGAAGTGATGTCCGCGTGCGCCCCTTCGGGGGCGCACCCCGCCTGAAGCTTGACAGGCATCCGCCATGCGGATAAGAGGAATGGTTCGGCATATATCCGTTTCTTTCCCTCCCCTTTTCCGCGGGAGGTCCCCATATCTGAACCGGCCCCGGCATCTCCGGGACCTGGAGGCAAACCATGGCCCGCATTACCGTCGAAGACTGCCAGCAGCGCGTTGACAACCGTTTCCTGCTCGTACAGATGGCCATCAAGCGCGTGCGTCAGTTCCGTGAAGGCTACGAACCCCTGGTCGAGTCCAAGAACAAGGAGATCGTCACGGCTCTCCGCGAAATCGCCGCCGGCAAGGTGCTTCCCGAAGACAAGCGCTACTACACCCCCGCACCTGCGAAGAACGCCGACCTTGACGACTGATACGGAAGGGTACGATGAGCCGCGATTACTACGAAGTCCTCGGCGTCAAGAAGGACGCCACGGAAGACGAGATCAAGCGCGCATACCGCAAGCTCGCGCTTAAGTACCATCCCGACCACAACCCTGACGATCCGGAAGCGGAGCAGAAGTTCAAGGAAGCGGCCGAGGCGTACGACGCCCTGCGCGATCCCGAGCGCCGGGCCAACTACGACCGGTTCGGCACTCCGAACCCCGGCGGAATGGGCGGAGGATTCACCAATGCTGATGATATCTTCTCCCAGTTCGGCGACATCTTCGGCGATATCTTCGGCGGATTCGGCGGCGCATCCCGCTCACGCGGGCCCCGTCCCCAGCAGGGCGACGACCTCCGCTACAACATGACCATCTCCTTCCGCGAGGCGGCCTCCGGCATCGAGAAGCCCATCAAGCTCCCCAGACATGCCACCTGCCCCGAATGCTCCGGGTCGGGCGCCGCCAAGGGATCCGACCGCGAGACCTGCCGCAAGTGCGGCGGCAGCGGCCAGACGGTCATCCGCCAGGGCTTCATGCAGTTCGTGCAGTCCTGCCCCTCGTGCAGAGGCCGCGGCTTCACGATCCCCAAGCCCTGCCCCAAATGCAAGGGGTCGGGAATCGTCGAGACGGTACGCGAGCTCAACGTCCGCATCCCGGCCGGCGTCTATGACGGCGCGCGCCTCCGCCTCAGGGGCGAGGGCGAGGCCGGCGTCCACGGCGGCCCCAACGGCGACCTCTACGTCGTGCTGCATGTCGAGGATGACGACGTCTTCGAACGCGACGAGCAGAACCTCATCTACACCGCTGAGATAACCTTCCCCCAGGCGGCCCTCGGTGCGCGCATCCAGGTGCCCAGCCTCAAGGAAGACGAGATGCTCGACCTCGACATCCCCAAGGGGACGCAGAGCGGCAAGCTCTTCACCATCCGCGGCAAGGGGCTCAGATACCCCGGCTCGAACCGCACCGGCGACCTGATCGTCAGGGTCATCGTCAAGACCCCGACGAAGCTCACTTCCAAGCAGGAAGAGCTCCTCAGGGAATTCGAGCGCCTTGCTGAGGAACAGAAAGGCGGCTTCTTCGACAAGCTCAAGAAGGCCGTCACCGGCGAATGACATACCGATTCAAACGGCATGGGGCATGTGTGCGCACATGTCCCATGCTTTTCGTTAAGAGCTCCACGATGCTTCACGAAAGACATTCCGCCAGGCCCCCGAAGATGCGGGGCATCCCCTCCCTCGTCCTCCTCGCCGTCCTCTCCCTCCTCATCGCCGCCGCAGGGCTTGCAGCCCCCGCCTCCGCCGCCCCCCTCCGCGCGAAGAGCGCCATACTTCTCGACGCCACGACCGGCAGGATCCTCTACGAGCAGCATCCCGACCTCCGCATCCCGCCCGCCTCGCTGACGAAGGTCATATCCATGTACGTCGCCATGAACGCCATCAGCAGCACGAAGCTCGGCTATGGGACGAAGGTGCGAATCAGCCCCCTCGCCGCCTCCACCGGGGGATCGAGGCTCGGGCTCGTCGCCGGCGAGAAGGTCAGCATGGACAAGCTCCTCCAGGGCATGGCCGTGGCCTCCGGCAATGACGCCAGCGTGGCCGTAGCCGAAGCCGTGGCAGGCTCCACCGGAGCCTTCGTGGGACGCATGAACGCGCTGGCCCGCCGCCTCGGCATGAAGAACACGCGCTTCGCCAACGTCCACGGCCTTCCCGCCGCAGGGCAGATCACCACCGCCCGCGACATGATGCGCCTCGCCCGGGCCTACCAGGCCGCCTATCCCTCCGCCAGGCGCTACCATCTTTCCCCCTATGTGACGCACCGTACGCACACCGAGCCCAACCACAACCCCCTCGTGGGCAGCTACCCCGGCCTCGACGGCCTGAAGACCGGCTGGGTCACGGCCGCCGGCTACAACATCATCGCCACGGCCACGCAGGAACGCCACAAGCTCATCGCCGTCGTCATGGGCGCCCCGAACACGGGCGTGCGCGCGGCCGAGGCCGCACGGCTGCTCAACGCCGGCTTCGCCGCTGTGCGGAAGCAGGCCCCTACGGCGGCCGCCGCCCTCGGCGTCTCCCCTGCAAGGGCCGCACAGCTGCGCAAGTCCGCGCCTGCCCCTGCCCCCCCGCCCAGGATCCACCCCCAGGATGCCCCCGCACGCAACGCCGGCCCCTCGAAGCACACCATGAAGAACAGGAAGGCCGACCGGTTCCAGCCGGCCAGGCGCCCCGCATCCAGGCAGCCCGCGGAATCCCCTCGCCAGGCGCGGCAGCGCAGGGCGGGATAGTCCGCACCGCATACGATCCGAAGGCCGGCACTGCCGGCCTTTTTTATGGCTGGAATTTTTCCGGGAAGGAGAACCTTCCGTGGAAGGTTCTTCCTTCCCGGCCCCATCCTTTCCAAGGCTTTTTCATAGGGACCGGCCTGCGGCCGGCGGCATGGCCCGCCCCTGTCACTCCGGCACATGACCGGCGCTGCGCACAGGTGCTCGGCTTGCGCCGGGGGCACCGGCCATTCACAAGAAGACCGCTGCAAAGTGTCGACATTGTGAAAATATCTTTTTCGCCTCCGATTCCGACTTCCTGGCACCTCCATCCCCTCGGAAAACAACGGGCAGTCCATCGGATGTATTTATTTATATTCAATTATATCGCTGTAATATGCAAATCTTATTCAAATGCTCCCATGGTCGGCTCCGCGTACTCCTTGCGCATTTCCCAAGGCGGGCGTAGGATTCCATGCAATCGCTCTTTCCATTTTTCACGAGCAGTCAAACCTTGAAATATTCCTTTTTGGAGGTCTCATGCCGAAGATCCTGCGCAAGGAAAGCCTGATCCCCGGGCGCACCAGCAAGCTGGTCATCGATGCGCCCCAGATCGCCGCTGCCGCCAAGCCCGGTCATTTCGTCATTCTCCGCGTCGATGAGCGCGGCGAACGCTTCCCCCTCACCATAGCCGACACCGACAAGGCTGCCGGCACGATCACCATCGTCTATCTCGTACTGGGCCGCTCCACGCAGCTGCTTGAAGAGCTCCGGGAAGGGCAGGAAATCCTCGACGTCTGCGGCCCCCTCGGCCAGGCGACGAAGATCGAGAAGTTCGAATCCCCCAAGAAGGTCATCTGCGTGGGCGGCGGCACCGGCGTCGCGGCCATGCACCATATCGCCAAGGGCCACCACGATGCCGGCAACTACGTCATCGCCTGCATCGGCGCCCGCAACAAGGACCTGCTCCTCTTCCACAAGGAGCTTTCCCTCTTCTGTGACGAAGTGCTCGTCTCCACCGACGACGGCTCCATGGGCCGCCAGGGCATCGTGACCGACCTCGTCCGCGACCGCCTCGACACCGAGGGCGAGAACATCCCCGAAGTCGTCGCCGTCGGCCCCGTGCCCATGATGCAGGCCGTCGCCGAGCTCACCCGCGGCTATGCCGTGCCCACCACCGTCAGCCTCAACTCCCTCATGGTCGACGGCCTCGGCATGTGCGGCGCCTGCCGCGTCACCGTTGACGGCCAGATGAAGTTCACCTGCGTCGACGGCCCCGAATTCGACGGCCACAAGGTCGACTTCGCCGAACTGCGCACCCGTCTCGCCTCCTTCCGCACCCAGGAAAGGCTTGCCGCCGAGAACAAGCGCTGCCACTGCTTTGACAATGTGAAGGAGGTGCGCTGATGAGCCAGGCCGTTACCCAGGGCGCCAAGATCGCCCGCCACGAAATGCCCTGCCAGGATCCCAGGGAACGCATCCATAACTTCAATGAGGTCGCCCTCGGCTACACCGCCGAAATGGCCCATGCCGAAGCCACCCGCTGCCTGCAGTGCAAGAAGCCCCTCTGCCGCTCCGGCTGCCCCGTCGACATCGCCATCCCCGAGTTCATCCGCCAGGTAGTCCTCGGCGACATCGACGAAGCCAGCCGCATCATCCACACCGCCAGCAGCCTCCCCGCCGTCTGCGGCCGCGTCTGCCCGCAGGAGAAGCAGTGCGAAGGCAAGTGCATCCTCGGCAAGAAGGGATCGCCCGTGGCCATCGGCCGCCTCGAGCGCTTCGTCGCCGACCATGCCTCCGCCGAAAAGACCCCCGAGATCCGCAGGGTCGGCCGCCGCGTCGCCTGCATCGGCTCCGGCCCCTCGTCCGTCACCTGCGCCGGCTACCTTGCCCGCCTGGGCGTCGATGTCACCGTGTTCGAAGGCCTGCATGAGGCCGGCGGCGTGCTCATCTACGGCATCCCCGCCTTCCGTCTTCCCAAGGACGTCGTCGCGCGCGAGCTCGATTCCCTCCGCGCCATGGGCGTTGACATCCGCCTCAACTACGTCGGCGGCCGCACCGTCACCGTGCAGGGCCTCCTCGACGAAGGCTACGACGCCGTCTTCCTCGGCGTGGGCGCCGGACTGCCCTACTTCCTCAACGTGGCCAACGAGAACGCCATCGGCGTCTTCTCCGCCAACGAATACCTCACCCGCGTCAACCTCGGCCGCGCCCACTCCTTCCCGGACTATGACACGCCCGTCTGCCCCGGAAAGCATGTGACCGTGTTCGGCGCCGGCAACGTCGCCATGGACGCCGCCCGCACCGCCCTCCGCCTCGGCGCCGAGAGCGTGCACGTCGTCTACCGCCGCACCCGCGCCGAAATGCCCGCCCGCGGCGAGGAGATCGAACACGCGCTTGAGGAAGGCATGCAGCTGCTCGAGCTCTCCGCTCCGCTCAACTTCATCACCGACGAGAACAGCCAGCTCACCGGCGTGCGCCTGCAGCGCATGGAGCTCGGCGAACCCGACGCCTCGGGCCGCCGCCGCCCCCGCCCCGTGCCCGGCTCTGAATTCGAGATCGAGACCGACCTCGCCATCGTGGCCCTCGGAACGCGCCCCAACCCGCTCCTGCTCGGCGCCACCCCCGAGCTCGACCTCAATGAGAAGGGCTACATCAAGGTCGACGAGAACGGCGAGACCTCCATACCCAACGTCTACGCCGGCGGCGACATCGTGACCGGCGCAGCCACCGTCATCCTCGCCATGGGCGCCGGACGCCGTGCCGCCCAGAGCATCGCGAAGAAGCTCGGCATCGAGGAATAGCTTCCGCAGAGGAGCGGATACGCCCTGCATCCGCTCCTCTTTTTCCCCTTCTCCTTGTGAAACTTCGAACGAA
>JAKSQA010000169.1 GCA_024404335.1 Mailhella sp. | reverse complement strand
ATGCGGACTCCTGTATCCGTCTGTGTTTCCATAACGATCTCGTCGTTTTCCAAAATCTTGATCGCGGTCCAGCTCCGGTGCTGTTCCGCGTGGGGCCGGCGCCGGGCATTCCCCGAGGAGCGCGCCTGCGGCGCCGTGCCGCGCATACGCAGGGAAGGATCGTACAGGTCCACCCTGCATGGCCCCGACGGCACGCCCATCGCGCAGCACCGTGGGAGCGAGTCCGCACACCCTGGGGAAAGCGCTTCCCAGCCATCTCCCGCTTCCAAAAAATACGGCCGCCCCCAAAGGAGCGGCCGATCTGCTTTTAGACGGAAGCGGCGGGCCTACGCGGCCTCACCGGAATCGCTCTTATCGGCAAAGCGCCTGTTCCAGCCGGTCACGGCGGAGAAGACCAGCACTGCCAGCAGCGCCCAGGAATAGGGATTGTACAGGGCCGACATGATGTCGGGCGCGGGGATGCCGTAGTTCTTCGCCGCGCTGCTCAGGGCGCCGTTCCAGGCCACGACGCAGAGGTGCCAGGGCAGCGTGAAGAAGATGGTGCAGACCGCGCAGTCCATGAGGTTCGCGCGGCGGGCGGGGGCGAGATTGAACTTCTCGCCCATGGGCTTCACCAGGCTGGGGCCGACAAGCAGCTCGGCCGGAGCATTGGCGGAAATCGGCACGGAAGCGAGGATGGTCACGCCCACGATGAAAAGCTCGGCCTGGCGCACGCTTGCCACCACGCTCTTTTCCGCAAAGGCAAGAATCTTGCGCATGATGCCGCTCTCCACAAGGATCTGCGTCACGGCAAGCACGAGGATGGCGAAGATGATCGGGGCAACCACGCCGTTGATGCCGTCCTGGATGAGGCCGGTGGAACCGTTCTTGGGCAGGTTGAACAGCTGCTCGACCTTGATGGTGCCGATGCAGATGCCCACGACGGCTGCCGTGATGTTGCCGTACACGAGGGAGGCGATGATGTGGCTGCCGCGCAGGGCGGAGAACACCACGACGGCGAGAGCCAGCAGCATGAGCAGGCCGGAGGGGTTCAGGGTGGCCTTGATCTCAGGCAGCACCTTCACTTCGCCGCCGCCGCCGAAGACGATGAACACGGCGCCGGCCACGGCCGCAGCGAACATCGCCAGCGGGAAGCGGCTCCGCACCACGTCCTTCATGGCGGCGCCCTGCGTGTAGGCCGAAACGATGGTCGTGTCGGAAACAGGGGCCAGGTTGTCACCGAATGCGGCGCCCGAAAGGATGGCCAGGCCCAGCAGCGTGGGGTCGGCGCCGAGGAAATACCCTGCCGGGTACAGCACGGGGGCAAGCGCGATGCAGGTGCCCGTGCTCGTGCCGGTGCCGAGCGCGAAAAGCATCGCGGCGATGAAGACCAGCAGCGTGAACACGGCGCCCTGGGCGCCGGTCGTCATGCCGAGCCACAGCAGGCCGTTCACAAGGCCGCCCGCCTTCATGAGCGTGCCGAAGACGCCGGCGAACAGCCAGGCCGCGACGATGACGATGCCCGTCTTGTCGCCGATGCCGCGCATGGCCGCCTTGCAGTACTCCGCCTTGTCGCAGGCGAAGAACATGCCTACGGCTATCGCGATCCACGTGCATGCCCAGAATGCCCTGGGGTTGCCCTTGGCTTCGATCGAAAGCCAGATCATGCCGACAAGCAGTACGACCAGAGGTACCAGCCCGCCCCAGATGCCGCCATACATTTTAAGTTCTTTCTCTTCCATCTCCGCATCCTTGCGTTGAGGTTGTCCCAAAAAACACATAGCCTGTCTGAAACATACATTATTAATGTCGACAAGCGCAAGCCTGTATGATGGGCGGAGATGACGGCGGTGGGGGGCTGGGAAAGATGCGCTGCGGGCCATACGGCTGCGCCGCCGACGGATTCCCGGCTCCCGATCGCCGGGAACGGACTGGAAGCCGATCCGAAGGACGTGAAGCCCGGGACGCGCTGCCGGAGGGCGCAGGAAGACGACGGCTTTGACGGATGAGCGGAGCGTATATGACCAGGAAGGAATGGAAGCTCGCGGCCTTCTCCGCGCTGCCGGAGGTGCTGGAATCGGTATTGAGTGCCCCTCTACTCCCGAAATGTGGCATTGCGACCGCTTTTCGGGAGTACGCAATGAAAATCAGGCGCAGCATCCATCCCGGCCGTCTCCGGAATGCGCCATGCGGCCCGATTCCGGGAGCCCGCGTCTTATTCCCATGAAGTCACGGGCTTCAGATTTTTCCGCACGCATTCCGCCAGAAAGGAATTGATCAGCGTCTGATATGGTGTTCCTGTAGCTGTGCCGAGGTTCTTGAAATAATTAACCGTCTTCGTGTCGAGCCGGATTGTCACGACCTGCTTTCCTTCTCCTTCCTTGACAAAAGGATTCCGCACGGCATCGGAAAAATCATATTCCCTACGCATTTTCCGCTGCATTATTCCGCATATGCGTCAACGCTTCAGTTTCTTCGCCTTGATGATGATCTCAGGCCGGTACTCGAAGTGCATCATGTCGTAGTGCTGCCACTTGCCGCCCCAGATGAAGCCGTTCTCCTCAAAGGGGCGCACGAGCTCCGGCGGGAAGGAGAACTGCTGCGGGTGGGGCATCTTCTTCGACCACTGCCAGTAGGTGCCCATCTTCGGGTTGAGGTCGATGGCCGTGCCCCAGCTGTGGGCGCTGAGCAGGCTGGTGCGGGCGATGACGCGCCAGCACATGCAGTCGACATCTCCCTGCAGGTAGGGGCGCAGCGCCGCGTTCTCCGCCAGCAGGCGGACGTACTCGGCATCCACCTTCGCCAGCGGCGCGGTGATGCGCTTCGCCACGCGCAGCTTCCGGCCGCCCAGCGTTGCCCGGGTGCTATTCCGCTCCGCGGCGGCCCTGTCGGTTCCGTAGAGCGCCTTGAGCAGCGGGTAGCTGCGCACGCGGCCGGGGTCGAAATCCTTCGGCGGCACGGGGCGGTCGGGCTCAAGGGGGTACGGCATGCGGAGCGTGTCTTCGATGTCGGCGTCCTCCATCATCTGGTCGAAGGTCTTGGCGCGGCCGTCGTCGTACAGCAGCCGCTCCCCTGCGGAAGTCACAAGCCAGATGCGGCCGTCGGCGGAGCGCTCCATGGAGCGGAAGAGGCCCGGATACGCCTCGCGCAGGCACTCGGAGGCAAGCAGGGCCGCTGCGGGCAGGGGCGCTGTTTCCACCGCCGGGTCTGCG
>JAKSQA010000168.1 GCA_024404335.1 Mailhella sp. | reverse complement strand
AATTATTTCTCCGGTGCGCTGTCGGGCCGAAGACGATTATGGGCCTGCAGCGCGTGGGCCAGAACATGGCATCGTTGCCCGTGCCGAGGTCGGAGGAATCCGCCCGGCCATGGACGAAAAAAAAGGGCTTCAGCGGTGCTGAAACCCTTGGGCATGCTCTAGTGGGGGTAGATTCGGAAAAGGATGAGGCTGTTCATGACGTATGTATGGCTGCGGTGCGGGATATGCTGCGGTGGCCGCATCCGTTCATTGCGCAATGCCCGCAGCCGGGGCGCACCATAGCTCCGGCCGGCGGAACGGTCAAGAGCGGGGCAGGCGCATCCTGCCCTGCGCCGCAGCGTCGGTCCCGGCGAGATATAGGAGGGATTTCAAAGCGATGCGGCGATGGGCTCAGTCGTCCATCCACACATAGATGGCCAGCGCTGCGACGCATGCGCCGGCGAACACCCAGATATTGACGTCGAACATGTATGCTCCCGAGGGGATGAAGGGTACGGAGAGGCAACGCGGTACGTTTTGGGCGGAATTCCTGCCGATATGTGAAATGGTTTTTGCTTTTCCGCTGATGAGGGGGCGCAGCGCCGGGCGGCCGCGTCAGTCCACCTGGAAGACGTCCACGATGATGTTTCTGGCGGGGTCTACGGCGATGCCGACGGATCTTCCGTCTTTCGCGATGGCGCCGAGCAGGACGTCGACAAGGGCGGAAAGGACCTCCCCGCTGCCGAACCGCATGGCGTCCACATCCAGGCGGATCTTCTGCACCGCATTGACGAAGACGTCCGGCTTCTTCTCCTTGAAGACGAGGTAGTAGTCCGTGCGGCCGTCAGGCCAGTCGGGGTCGGCGGCCTTTTTCGTCTCCATTCCCCTGACGCGCACTACGGTGCGCAGCGGTTCGTCGGCGCGTGCGGAGCCGCTTCCGAACAGCGGGAACGAGGCGAGTATGATGCCTGCGGCGAGAAGGAAGGTCATGATTCTGCGCATGGGATGTCTTTCCTGATAGGTCGACGGTTTCCGGCTTGCGGGGAAGGGCTTCAGGGCGGAAGGCGGAAGCGCACTCCGGGGTGTGGCCTGCGCCGCCTTTCATCTGCGGAATCCGGGAATCCTGCCGGTGGGGGCGGCTTCCGGATTGCCGAGGGATTGATGCGGAAGATTCGCACAGCGTGCGCCGACGGTCAACAGGGGGAGGCGTTCAGAAAGTTTCCAGGTTAGCCTGGATTAGAGTATCGCGGTGGCTGGATATAGGAAAACACTGCGGGCATGGCGGTATCGTTTCCGCCATGCCCGCAGTGTTTTTTTCGACTTCTCGCCTAGAGGGCGGCGCGAATCGCTTCACCTAGCTCATGGGTCGTGGAGCTGCCGCGCATATCCGGAGTTCTCACTCTGCCTTCTTCCAGAACTTTCTGGACAGCCTTCAGAATGTTGTCGGCGGCTTCCTGCTCTCCGAAATGCTCGAGCATCAGCCTGGCCGATTCTATGGAGGCGATGGGATTCACCTTGCCCTGGCCGGCGAGATCGAGAGCTGAACCGTGTATGGGTTCGAACATTGAGGGGAAATCCCTTTCGGGGTTGAGGTTCGCACCGGCAGCAAAACCCATTCCCCCCTGGAGGACGGAACCCAGGTCGGTGATGATGTCGCCAAAAAGGTTAGAAGCGACAACGACATCGAAGCGCTGAGGTCTTGTGCAGAAGAACATGGTGATGGCATCCACAAGGATGGAATCTGTTTCGATATCAGGATACTGGGCGGCGACTTCGTTGAATATCCTGTCCCAGAAGACCATGGAGTAGCCGAGGGCGTTGGATTTCGTGCAGTTGGTGACCTTGCCCATATGACCTTCGGCCTTGCGCTTCCGTGCCAGCTCGAACGCATAGCGGATGACACGTTCACAGCCTTTCCTGGTGAAGACGGCCATCTGCGTGGCAAAGCCGTGGGGGGCGTCTGGAAAGTGCATGCCGCCCAGCTGGCTGTACTCTCCTTCGGCATTCTCCCGGACGACGACGAAGTCGACTGTTTCGGGCGTGGCCGTGGAGATGGGGCTATATACGCCTTTCAGCATCTTGATGGGCCGCAGATTGACATACTGCTCGAAACCCTGGCGGATGGTGAGCAGCGGGATGAGGGAAATGTGGTCCGGAACTTTTGAGGGATCTCCTACGGAGCCAAGGAAAACGGCATCGAACTGTTTCAGCGTATCCAGTGCGTCTTCGGGCATCATCCGGCCGCGCTTGAGGTAGTAGTCGCAGTTCCAGTCAAACGTGGTACAGTCGATGGCGAAGCTGTATTTCTTCGCGCATGCCTCGAGGGTCATCATTGCTTCGGCGGCGACTTCGGGGCCGACGCCGTCTCCGGGGATGAAGGCTATTTTGTACTGGTTCATGGTGTTCCTTACTGCAAGCGACATGCCTTGCGAATCGTTTCATGTGGGCTGTCGGCAGCTGTCCCGAAGCGGAATCCGACTGCCGAGATGCTTTGTCGAAGTGATAGCGTCTTTCCGAGTGAAGAGTATGCGAAAAAGATTGTGATTACGTCAAATGCCCTCCCGGAAAAAACCGGGAGGGCAGCAGAAAACTAGAGCTCCGTTCAGGCTAGGCCTGGATTCCGGCCCTGGTCTGAAGGTCCTTATAGAGGTTGTCCGGAAGGTCTATTCCATTCTTCCGTTTTTCCTCACGAAGATTGAAGCGGCGAGCGCCGGGGAGGCGTACGCCGTCCTGGGCAAGCATGAACGAGAAGAGGGTTTCGACACGCTCAGCGAATCCGGGAGTGAGGGCCTTGGGATCGAAGACGATGCAGGACTGTCCGATTCCGGGAGCCTCTCCTTCGGCAGTGAAGAAGGAGGATGCCTCAAATCCATGATGGGCGCCATTGATGGATGCGGAAAGGATCTCGACCATGAGGGCAAGTGCCGCGCCTTTGGCGTCACCAAGGGGAATCATGGTTCCTGCCACAGCTGCAGCAGGATCGGTGGTGGGGTTGCCGTCCTTATCCAGGGCCCATCCTTCAGGGATGGAGGTCTCGCCTTTCATCTGGGCGTTTTTGATCTTGCCGCGTGCGACTTTGCTGAGGGACATGTCGATGACAAGCGGGTCGTCGTTCTCACGAGGACAGCCGAAGGCAATGGGATTGGTTCCGAAGGTGCCTTTCTTGCCTCCCCAGGGAGCCATGGCGTACGGGGAGCTGCTGAATGCGATGGCGGT
>JAKSQA010000167.1 GCA_024404335.1 Mailhella sp. | reverse complement strand
AACAATGAAGATTATCGTTACTGCGAAGCAGGTTCCCGATACCAACGAAGTCAAGATCGACCCCGTTAAGGGTACTCTGATCCGCGACGGCGTTCCCTCCATCCTGAACCCTGACGACGCCAACGCGCTGGAGGCCGCCCTCGAGCTGAAGGACCGCTACGAAGGCAGCACCGTTACCGTCGTTTCCATGGGCCCCAATCAGGCGCTCACCATGATTAACGAATGCATCGCCATGGGCGCTGACGACGGCGTCCTCCTCTCCAGCCGTGCCTTCGGCGGCGCCGACACCTGCGCCACCTCCACCACCCTGCAGTACGGCATCCAGAAGATCGGCGATTACGACATCATCTTCGCCGGCCGTCAGGCCATCGACGGTGACACCGCGCAGGTCGCTCCCCAGATGGCCATGCGTCTCGGTCTGCCCCTGGTGACCTATGTGCAGAAGATCGTCGAAGTCAACGAAGCTGAGAAGTACATCGTTGTCGAGCGTCAGCTCGAGGATGGCCACGAGGTCATCAAGCTTCCCATGCCCTGCGTGCTCACCTGCGTCAAGGAACTGAACACTCCCCGTTACATGACCGTCGGCCGCATCCTCTATGCCTGCGAGAACCCCGACCTCATCAAGATCTGGAACGAGAAGGACGTGGAACTGGATCCCGCCAACTGCGGTCTCAACGCCTCCCCCACCAAGGTCGACAAGAGCTTCACCCCCGCCCCCAAGGGCAAGGGCGTCATGCTGGAAGGCACCATCCAGGAGATGTCCGCTGAGCTGGTCGGTATGCTCCGTGCCAAGCACATCATCTGAGGAGGATAACGAATAATGGCTATTAATATTGATGCTGCCAAATGCATTGGCTGCGGCCTCTGCGTGAAGGGCTGCCCCTTTGAAGCGATGACCATGACCACCACCGCCGAAGGCAAGAAGCTGCCCGAATGCGGTCTGGGCTGCACCGAATGCGGTCGCTGCGTGGAGGAATGCCCCAAGGGCGCCATCACCCGCACCGGCACCAGCATGAAGAACGTTGACATTTCCATGTACCACGGCGTGTGGGTCTATGCCGAGCAGCGCGGCGGCAAGCTCATGAACGTCGTCATCGAGCTGCTGGGCGAAGGCCGCAAGCTGGCCGATGCCATCGGCACCGAGCTCTGCGCCGTCCTCGTGGGCAGCGAATGCGACGATCTGGTGGACGAGCTCTTCGCCTACGGCGCCGAGAAGGTCTACTACGCCAACTCCCCCGCTCTCAAGAACTACACCACCGACGGCTACACTGCCGCTGTCTACCGTGCCGTTCTGAAGTATAAGCCCGAAGTCGTGCTCTACGGCGCGACCCACATTGGCCGCGATCTGGCTCCCTCCGTGGCCGTGAAGTGCGGCACCGGCCTCACCGCCGACTGCACCAAGCTGGACATCGACCCCGAGACCAAGGGTCTGCGTCAGACCCGTCCGGCCTTCGGCGGCAACCTGATGGCCACCATCATCTGCCCCAACCATCGTCCCCAGATGTCCACCGTCCGTCCCGGCGTCATGGCGAAGCCGGCGAAGGTCGAGGGCAAGAAGGGCGAGCTGATCGACGTGACCCCCAAGTTCAAGAAGGGCGAGATCCGTCAGGAGGTTCTGGACGTTGTGAAGAAGGTCGGCGAAATGGCCTCCCTGACCGACGCGAAGATCATCGTCTCCGGCGGTCGCGGCATCGGCGGTCCCGAGGGCTTCAACACCATCCGTTCCCTGGCCGACAAGCTGGGCGGCAGCATCGGTTCCTCCCGTGCCTGCGTTGACGCCGGCTGGATCGACCACAGCTTCCAGGTGGGTCAGACCGGCACCACCGTCAAGCCCGACCTGTACGTGGCCTGCGGCATCTCCGGCGCGATCCAGCATCTGGCCGGTATGCAGAACTCCAAGACCATCGTGGCGATCAACAAGAACGAGAACGCCCCCATCTTTGAGGTTGCCGATATCGGCATCGTGGGCGACCTGTTCAAGGTGATCCCCGCCATCATCGAAGAGCTGGACAAGTAATTGATGCACCAACCGGGGCGCGGTCCGTTCGGCCCGCGCCCCGAATGCTTATCCCCCGCGTGTCCGCACAGGGAAACGACGTGCGGGCAGGAAAGGAGCTGCCGGGATTCATGACCTTGCTGCAAACCACCGTTGGCCGGATGTTTCAGAGCACCGCCGCCCGCTTTCCGGAGCGTATCTGTCTGGAAACGGCAGAGGCGGTGTATACCTATGCCCAGACGGAGCGGCTGACGAACCGGCTGGCCAAAAAGCTCTTTGACGCAGGCTTCCGGAAGGGCAGCCGATTGGGGCTGTGGTGCAAGGATACGCCGGAATTTCTCTGTCTGTACCTCAGCATGGAGAAGCTGGGCTGCATCCCGGTTCTGCTGAACACCGCGCTCACCGGCAGCGAAATGGCCGCTCTGCTCCGAAAGGCGGAGGCGGAGGCTCTGTTTCTGGACGACGGCTTCAAGGGCGTGGATTTCCCGAAGGAAGCCGCCGCGCAGAATATCGAAAACACCTTCTATATCCCGGATTTCTTCCGTTCCCTCCCGGATGTGAGCGAGGCGGAGCTGCAAGCGCTCTATGGCGCGGTTTTGCCCTCCGACCCGGATGTCATCATCTTCACCTCCGGCACCTCCGGCATCTCCAAGGGCGTTCTGACCACACACCTAAGCCCCGTGAACGTGGCAAAGGCGCAGGCGGATACGATCTCCATGACGGAAGAAGACAAATGCTGCGTCGCCATTCCCCTCTTCCATTGCTTCGGCCTTACAGGTGTGGCTCTTGCGGCGCTCTGCTGCGGCGCAAGCCTCTACTTCCCCATCCAGCGGCGCACCCGGCTCCTGCTGGAAGCCGTGAGCGTCCACCGCTGCACTGTGTTTTCCGCCGTACCGACGCTTTACAGTGCCATCATGGCGCGGCCTGACCTCGCCGATTTTGACCTGTCGAGTCTCCGCACCGGCTATATCGGCGGCAGTCTCTACACGCCGGAGTTCTTCCGGCGGGTGGAGGAAACGCTGAATATGCGCCTCGCCCCCTCGCTGGGGCAGACGGAGGCGACCGCGGGGCTGACCTTCATCTCCCCCGATGAAGATGTGGAAACGCGGATCGGCAGCGTGGGTCGCTTCCTTGCGGGGTTGGAGGGGAAAATACAAAACCTGCAAACCGGCAAGCCACAGCCCGTGGGCGAAGGCGGCGAAAA
>JAKSQA010000166.1 GCA_024404335.1 Mailhella sp. | reverse complement strand
AGTCCCGACTCCTTTGCAAAATACCATATCAGTCTTATAAATTTTACAACAACAAAAAATACGCCACAAAACACTCTGTCATTTCAATAAGATAATTATGGCACGGTATTTGCTATAGAGACAGCATAATCCGGGAAAAGCCGAAGACATCGGCCCCCCGCAGAGAAACCGCTACAGGAAGGAAAGCAATGCCGCCGATCATCCATGCCGACAAATGCAAGGGCTGCGGAACCTGCGCCGCCATCTGCCCCATGAACCTGTTCAAGTACGAAAAAGGGAGCGTGCCCACCGTGGCCTATCCTGAGGAATGCTGGCACTGCAATGCCTGCGTGCTTGACTGCCCCGCGAAGGCCGTAGAGCTCAGGCTTCCCCTCAACTACATGCTGCTGCACGTCGACGCGTCCAGCCTGCACGACTAGGAGGAACACGATGCTGAAATTCAACGATCCGATTTCGACTGACGTCCTCGTCGTAGGCGGAGGCATTGGCGGCCTCTGCGCGGCCATCGCCGCCGCCCAGCAGGGTGCGAAGGTCATCGTCGCCGAAAAGTCCGACACCCGCAGGTCGGGTTCCGGCGCCACGGGCAACGACCACTTCCTCTGCTACTATCCCAAGTTCCATGGCGACGACATCCGCCCCATCCTCCAGGAGACCTTCCAGAGCCTTGTCGGCGCCTACCACGACCCGAAGCTGACGCTCCGCTTCCTCCGCGAGTCCATCGCCATGGTCGACCGCTGGTACGAATGGGGCATCAACATGAAGCCCTTCGGCCCCGACTATGAGTTCATGGGCCACGCCTACCCCGGCAGGCCCCGCATCTGGCTCAAGTACGACGGCCACAACCAGAAGCAGGTCCTGACGAAGACCGCGAAGAAGCACGGCGTCGAGATCCTCAACCACCATCCGGTCGTCGACCTCATCAAGGCCGACGGCGCCGTCGCCGGCGCCCTGACGCTCGACATTTCCGAGGATGTGCCCTCCTTCACCGTCATCAAGGCCAAAAAGGTCATCCTTGCCACCGGTTCCGCGAACCGCCTCTACCCTGCCGCCGGCAGCCCGGGCTGGCCCTTCAACACGGCCTTCTGCCCCTCGTGCACCGGCGCCGCCCAAGCCCAGGCATGGCGCATCGGCGCCAGGATGGTCAACATGGAGATGCCCAACAGGCATGCGGGCCCCAAGTTCTTCGCGCGCGCCGGCAAGTCCACCTGGATCGGCGTGTACCGCTACCCTGACGGAAAGCTGCTCGGCCCCTTCGTCGACAAGGCCACCCGCTATGTGGGCGACATCACCTGCGACGTGTGGAACTCCTCCTACACCGACGTGATAAAGAACGGTACGGGCCCCGCCTACAACGACTGCTCGCAGACCGGCCCCGAGGACCTCGCCTTCATGCGCGAGGGCATGATCAGCGAAGGCCTCACCGCCCTGGTCGACCACATGGACCGCAAGGGCATCGACGTCTCCAAGCATGCCGTCGAGTTCATGCAGTACGAGCCGCATCTCATCGGCCGCGGCCTTGAGATCGACATCGACGGCCAGACCTCCATCCCCGGCCTGTACGGAACGGGCGACATGGTGGGCAACTTCCGCGCCGACATCGCCGGCGCCGCCGTCTACGGCTGGATCGCCGGCCGCCATGCCGGCCAGGCCGCCTCGTCTGCCGAGCTCCGCGACGCAGCGGATTCCGCCTGGGTCCTCGAAAGGGCCGCCCTCTACTCCTCATTCTATGAAAGGAACGGCGGCGCCGCCTGGAAGGAGGCCAACCTCGCCCTCCAGCAGATCATGGACTCCTATGCGGCCGCAGGACCGCACAACGTGCGTTCCGCCACCCTGCTCAACGCAGGCCTCAAGTACCTCGAAGACCTCCGCGCCAACTCCATCAGCGACATCGCCGTCAGCGATGCCCACAGCCTGATGCGCGCCATCGAGTGCCTCGACCTCATGGACAACGGCGAGATCGTCATGCATGCCGCCCTTGAGCGCAAGGAGACCAGGGGCATGCATATCCGTTCCGACTACACCTTCACCAACCCCCTCCTCGCCGACAAGTTCCTTGCCGTATGGAAGGAAGACGGCGAAGTGAAGAAGGAATGGCGCACCCGCTGGGCCATTGAGGAATTCTAGGAAACAACTGAAGAAAGCGCTTCCCGGCGTCCATGCGGGCATGGACGGCCGAAGACCGCCTGACTGAAACGGCAAGGCCCCGGAATCATTCCGGGGCCTTCCTTTTCCTCTATTCCCAAAAGCCTGTGGAAAGCATCGCCAGGCCGCCGGAAGCCCCGCATCCGATACCTGTCCGCCCACCAGGCCGCGCCGTGCCGCCGGCGATTCCGACGGCCCCCTGCCGCATGGATGAACGGGACGGCGCGCTGCATGAAGAGCAGGCAGTGGAAGCTCCTGTGACTTCTATGCCGCCGATTTGGGACAGGCCGCCCGAGGCTCCGCGTGACCGGAACACGCCGCCGGCGCAGACCTGTTCTCCGGGGCGGGATAGGAGGCATACGGCACAGGGCCGATGGCCTGCAGATCCTTCAGGCTCTGCGGCTTGGGGCCCTCCGTGCACAGCTCCCTACGATGCGCCCTCAAGACCCATCTCGCGGAGCCTCGCCATGAGCGTCGTGTAATGGATGTCGAGGATCGAGGTGGCCGATCCGCTCCCGGTCAGCTTCCCTCCGCAGTGCCGCATGACATCGCGGATGTAGCGGTTCTCGAACTCCCGCAGGGTGGGCCAGTCCCTCCCAGTCTCTTCCGCATCGCTCCCGTCAGGCGGCACTGCCGCCGGTTCGGCATGCTCCCCGCTCTCCTTCAGCGGAATATACTCGAAGACCAGCTTCCCCCGGTTCGTGAGGAGCTCCTTGATCAGCGCACGCTCCACGACATGCTCCAGGTCCCTGACGTGTCCCGGCCAGGGGTAGTGGAGGAGCTTCATCATCTCCTCCGCAGGAACGGCGGGGATGCGCTTCAGCCCCATGAGAGCCGCCTTCCTCTCCACGAAGTGCCTCACGAGATACGGCAGGTCGTCCAGCCTCCGGCGGAGCGGAGGCACCTCCAGCACCAGCACGGAAAGCCTGTACCAGAGATCCTTGCGGAAGGAGCCCGAAAGGACGCGATCGGAAAGGTTGTTGTGGGTGGCCGCCACGATGCGGACGTCCACCGCTATCTCCTTGGCGCCGCCGATATGCCGCACCATGCCGTCCTCCAGCACGCGCAGGAAGCGGACCTGCGTG
>JAKSQA010000165.1 GCA_024404335.1 Mailhella sp. | reverse complement strand
TCGGGGATGTAGTCGTCGCAGGCATCGAGGAGCTCGAGGATGCACTTGGCATCATCGGACTGCCAGTCGTCGGCGTTCAGCGCATTAAGAGCGGAACCCTTGATGACGGGGAGGTCGTCGCCGGGGAAGCCGTTGGCGGACAGGAGTTCGCGCATTTCCATTTCGACGAGGTCGAGGAGTTCGGGATCGTCAACCTGGTCGCACTTGTTCATGAAGACGATGATCTGGGGCACGCCGACCTGACGGGCGAGCAGGATGTGCTCACGGGTCTGGGGCATGGGACCGTCGGTGGCAGCCACAACGATGATGGCGGCGTCCATCTGAGCGGCACCGGTGATCATGTTCTTGATGTAGTCGGCGTGGCCGGGGCAGTCAACGTGAGCATAGTGACGCTTGGGGGTCTCGTACTCGACGTGAGCGGTGGAGATGGTGATGCCACGTTCCTTTTCTTCGGGGGCCTTATCGATTTCATCGTAGCTGATGAACTTGCCCTGACCCTTCAGGCCGGCGATCTTGGTGATGGCGGCGGTGAGGGTGGTCTTGCCGTGGTCGATGTGGCCGATGGTGCCGATGTTGACATGCGGCTTAGAGCGATCAAATTTTTCCTTGCCCATGATGGTCTCCCTAAATGGTTACTTGCAGTTGTGGTGTCCTGTTGTGAGCAGCGGACGCCGTCTGTTCGTCTTAAACAAGAGAACAGCCCAATAAACACGGACTAATGACGCGCCTAATGGAACATGGGGATCGCATTCTAGTTGGCTTTGGAGCGGGCAACGAGATTCGAACTCGCAACCCTCAGCTTGGAAGGCTGATGCTCTAGCCGTTGAGCTATGCCCGCCTATGCCGTAGTCCCCTGACAGCGCGCACTGCCTCCTACAGCTATACCAGCGTAAGCTGGTGGTGGGGGATGGATTCGAACCATCGATGTCTTACGTCGGCAGTTTTACAGTCTGTTCCCTTTGGCCGCTCGGGATCCCCACCACGCTTTACAAAGACGCTTCCGCATCTTTGCTGCAACCGGAAGAAGGAGCGTGACCTTCACCGGCTACCCGGACCAATGATCCGGGAAATTTGGATTCCCCGGCATCGCTCCAAAATATGGAGCTGGCGATGGGAATCGAACCCGCAACCTGCTGATTACAAATCAGCTGCTCTGCCAGTTGAGCTACGCCAGCAGCAGGTTTGGAACAGCCCTCATTGGGGCCGTTACCTCAACAGCAAAAGTCTTCTATACGAGTGAGCCTTCTTTGTAAAGCGGAAATTTCCATTTTCTCGAAATTTTCTCATAGGGGGCTTCCGCCCCCTCAATCCTACGGCCTCACCGTCAGCTCATACGCCTTTCCCGGCAGCAGGTATTCTGCGGCAGCCTTCCTCAGCTCCCCTGCTCCTACCGCCTTCATCTCCTCGAGCTTCCTCGTTCCGAAGTCAAGCGGCCTTCCGTTCAGGACGTTCTGCGCCGCCTCCGCAGCGCGCACCGCCCTCCCCTGTCTGGCACGGTGGTAATCCGCCTCGGCCACAGCCTTGGCCCGTGCTATCGTCTCAGCCGGAAGGTCCTCCTGCTGAAGCTCACGCACCACTTCCTCAAAGGCCTCCTTCGCCTTCTCCAGATTACCCGGCTCCGCTATGACGCCGAATCCCAGGAACCCGCCCTTCCTGTCGGCCCAGTCAAGGGGGAACACCGTATATCCGAGGCTTCTTTCCTCACGGACCTTCCTGTACAGCTTTCCGGTGAAGCCACCCAGGCATTCCGAAAGCAGCCGCAGCGCCTGCCGGTCGCCGTGGTCCGTGCCCACGGTCGGAAACACCATCAGATAGACGGCCTGGTCACGCCCCGGAAGCCTCTTCTCAAGAGTCCTTGATCCGGCCCACGGAGCCTCAGGCGGATCCGAAGCCTTCACCTCCGGGACGGGCAGCCCCGACGCGAAGGCCATCACCTGATCCCTGTCGAGGTCACCCGCGACGGAGAGCACCCACGGGCGCTTCCTCTGCCCTTCCCAGAAGCGCCTGAGATCCTGCGCCGAGAACGCGGCTATCGCCCCGCCGTCTCCCTCCCCGCGGTGTGCCAGCGGCCCGGATGCGAACAGGAACCTCCTGAGCTCCCTCGACATCACGCCGGTCGGGCTTTCCTCCTTTAGCGCTATCGCCGCCAGGTGCTCACGCTTCACACGCTCGATATCGGATGCGTCGAAACGGGGCGCATCGACGACGTCGCGGAGCAGCGAGAGCATGTCCCCCGCAAATCTGCGCGGAGCATCGACCTTCACGCTGAACGACGACGTCGAGCAGGCGGCGGGCAGTCCCGACGCCCGTTCGGCCGTATAGACATTCATCGCTGCGAAATCCCTTGATCCCGCAGCTGATGACAGCACGCCTGCGGCCACGGAGCCGAGCCCCTCCATGTCGTCGGGCACCAGCGCCTCGCCGCCGGAAAACACCAGCGATGCCGAAACATACGGCAGCGACCTGTCCACCGTGAGGACCACCCTGCGCCCCTCACCGAGGTCGACAACCTCCTGACCGGCCGCAGTGCCGACGCTCCCCGCATCCGCCGCTTCCGCCGGACGGCCGGGCCATGCCGAATCCACGGCCCTGCGCGCACGCTCGGATGTAAGAGCCGGTGCGGAGCCCTTCCCCGCATCGGGCACAAGTGCGCATACGTTCAGCGCATCGCGGCGCACCCAGGCGTCCATCACGGCCTGGATATCCGCCCTTGTCACGCCCCTCAGCTCCGCAAGCCACCGGGCGCCGCCCGCGGATGCGGGGTCGTAGAAGAACTCGCGTCCCGCCGTCTCGGCTATGTCGGCAATCTTCTCCCTTCCGCGGTAGCAGCTGTCCTCAAGATTGAGCACGGCCCTGCGTATCTGCTCGTCCGAAAAGTCGTCGGCCTTCAGCGACGCAAGCACTCCGGACAGTCCGGCCAGGAAATCCTCCGCCCCGGCGGCATCAAGCTGGGCGTTCACCATAAGGATGCCCGCCCTCTCGAACGACATGGCCGACGCGCCGATATCGTCCACGGCCGCATGCTCTATGCGAAACCTCTTCGGAAGCAGGCAGGTGTCGTCGCCGGCCAGAAGATAGGCCAGCACGTCGGCTGCGGCGGAAAGCTCGTGCCCGACCCCTGCCATGGGGAAGGAGAGCGAGAGAAAGGCCTTCTTCCATGGGCCCGGCCTCACGTCCGTCCGCAGTCCGTCCGAAAGCGCAGCCGGATCGATCCTCCGCACCGGAGCCAGCACGTTCCTGTTCGCATATCCGCCGAA
>JAKSQA010000164.1 GCA_024404335.1 Mailhella sp. | reverse complement strand
CGTGCTCTGCTGCGAAAGGCCCGAGGGGCCCCTCAGGAAGGAGCTGGGCGGGGGATTCCGCCGCACCACCAACAACCGCATGGAGATACTGGCCGTGCTGGAGGCCCTTTCGGCGCTGAAGGTTCCGTGCCATGTGGACCTGTGGACGGATTCCCAGTATGTGGCGAAGGCCATAAAGGACCGCTGGCTTGCGGGCTGGATCCGCAACGGGTGGGTGAATTCGGCGAAGAAGCCGGTGAAGAACCGCGATCTCTGGGAACGCATGCCCGCCCTGCTGGAGCGGCACGAGGTGCGCTTCCACTGGCTCAAGGGGCATGCCGGCCATGCCGAGAACGAGCGCTGCGACGAGATCGCGCGGGGCTGGGCCTCCCGGCATGACCTGCCGGAAGACGACGGCTTTGACGGCTGAGCGGAGCGGATATGACCAGGAAGGAATGGAAGCTCGCGGCCGCCTCCGCGCTTGCCGGCACCGACGCCCCCCTGCTTTCGGCGGAGATGATCCTCCGCCATGTGCTGGGAATCGGCAGGGTGGAGCTCATCGTCCATTCCGGCGAGGAGCTTTCCGCAGAGGAGAGGTCCGCGGCCGACCGGCTGCTTGCCCGCCGTCTTGCGGGCGAGCCCACGGCGTACCTCATGGGCAGCCGGGAGTTCTACGGCCGTGATTTCGCCGTCGGCCCCGCGGTGCTCATCCCCAGGCCGGAGACCGAGCACCTCATCGACGCCGCCCTGGAGTTCTTCAAGGGGCGCGGTGATGTGCGCTTCCTCGACCTCGGCACCGGCAGCGGGTGCATCGCGCTCACCCTGGCGGCGGAGAGGCCCGGCTGGACCGGCGCGGCCGTCGATGTCTCGCCGGAGGCGCTTGCCGTGGCGGAGCGCAATGCGCGCGCCCTTGATCCCGAGGGGCGTGTGGAGCTCGTCAGGGCCGACTTCACCGGGGATCTGCCGTTCCCCGATGCCTCCTTCGACCTTGTGGTGAGCAATCCTCCGTATATCTCGGAGGAGGAGTACGCGGGCCTGGATGCCTGCGTCAGGAATTTCGAGCCCCGCGGGGCTCTTGTGCCCGGCCCTACGGGCATGGAGCATCCGCAGGCCGTGGAGAGGGCCGCACGCAGGCTTCTCCGCGGCGGGGGGCTTTTCCTTATGGAGCACGGGTGGCTGCAGGGGGAATCCTGCCGCGGCCTGTGCAGCGCGCGGGACTGGACCGGCGTGAGGACCGGGAGGGACTACGCCGGCCTCGACCGGTTCCTGTACGCCGAACGCCGGATCTGACAAGCATCGCGGAGGGCCTGCGCCGTCCGCTCTGAACCAAGGAGACGTATATGCCGCAGATGACCATAGCCAGGGCAGTGAGCTGCACGGGTGTATCCCTTCATTCCGGACTGGAAGTGGGCATGGAGTTCAGGCCGGCCCCCGCAGGCACGGGCATCAGGTTCCATGTTCCTGCCGGAGACGGCGAGCATGTGCTTTCCCCCCGCCCGGAGGCCGTGAGCGCCACGGAGCTCGCCACGACCATCAGCGACGGCGCGGTGAGTGTCTCCACCATCGAGCATGTGCTTGCCGCCCTGCGCGGCATGGGTATCGACAACGTCGCCATCCATGCGGCGGGCGAGGTGCCCATCCTCGACGGCTCGGCGGCGGTCATCACCGATGCGCTCGAGAAGGCCGGAACGGCGGTCCAGGACGAGCCCCGCACGGTCGCCCGCGTGGCCCGGAGCATCGCATTCGAGAAGGACGGCAAGAGCATCGCCGCCGAGCCCTTCGACGGCTTCCGCATCGACTACTCCATCAGCTTCCCGCACCCGGCCATCGGCGACCAGCGCATTGTCGTGGAGATCACGCGCGATTCGTTCATGAAGGAGATCGCCCGCGCCCGCACGTTCGGATTCCTGAAGGAGGTCGAGTACCTCCGCAGCCGCGGCCTCGCCCGGGGCGGCGCGCTGGAGAACGTGGTCGTCGTGGGCGACGAGGGCGTGGTCAACGAGGGCGGGCTCCGCTTCCCCGACGAGTTCGTGCGCCACAAGGTCCTCGACTTCATCGGCGACATGGCCATGCTCGGCATGCCGCTTGAGGGTTCGTTCACCGTGTCGCGCTCGGGCCATGCCCACAACAACGCCTTCCTCCGCCGCCTTGCCTCCGAGGAAGGGGCGCTGGAGATCGTCACCCGATAGCTGCGCCCCGCCGGCAGGAGGAGCCCCATGAAGCTGTTCGCCGAATTCCCCGAATCCAAGAGGCGCTTCCTTCTCTTCCTTGCGCTTCTGAACTTCGCGTCAGCCGTATCCTTCCAGGGCTGGGCGATGCTCTACAACAACTTCGCGGTCGAGGCCGCGGGGCTTGATGCGTCGCTTGTCGGCCTGATCCAGGGGCTCCGGGAGATTCCGGGCTTCCTCGGCTTCACGCTGGTGTTCTTCCTCTTCATCCTCAGCGAGCACCGCATGGCCGCACTCTGCGTGGCGGCGGCGGGCCTGGGGACGATGCTGACGGGCATGTTCCCCTCGTTCGTCCCCCTTGTGTGCACGACGATGCTCATGTCGGTCGGCTTCCATTACTTCGAGGCGATATCGAATTCCCTGGCCATACAGCACTTCGACCTGAAGCAGACGCCCCTGGTCATGAGCAGGCTGAGGAGCCTGACGGCCTGCGGAAGCCTGCTGATCTCGGTATTCGTCTTCACCTGCTCAGGTGCGCTGGACTTCCGGTGGCTCTTCATGGTGCCGGGCCTCACGGGGCTTGCGATAGGCCTCTTCTTCCTTGTCGCCGACCCCATGGGTGCTTCCCGGGCGCCGGTGCAGCGGCGGAGTGTGAAGCCGCAGGCCCGCTACTGGCTCTTCTATGTCCTGAATCTGCTCATGGGCGGCCGGCGCATCATATTCTCCGTGTTCGCGGTGTTCCTGATGGTCGAGCAGTTCGGCTTCTCCGTGCGGACCATCTCGCTGCTCTTCATGTTCAACTACGCCGTCAACTGGGTGTTCAACCCTCTTGTCGGCAGGATCATCAACAGGCTGGGCGAACGCAGGCTTCTGACGATCGAATACGTCTCGGCGCTAGTCATATTCCTGGGCTACGCGTACTGCAGGAACGAGGCTCTCATCGTGCTCCTGTACGTCTTCGACAGCCTGACGTTCAACTTCGCCATAGCCGTGCGCACGTTCTTCCAGAAGATCGCCCGGCCGGCCGATGCCGCCCCCAACATGGCCATCGCACAGACAATCAACCACATCTCGGCCGTGAGCATTCCCGCCGTCGGCGGATGGATATGGCAGACCTTCGG
>JAKSQA010000163.1 GCA_024404335.1 Mailhella sp. | reverse complement strand
GCGGGCTTCGTAGGCAGCCGTGATCTCGGCATCGGAGGGCGCCGCCTTATCGCGGTATGCGGCGGCGGGCACCAGGATGTAGTCCAGGGTGCGGCGCTCGGCCACATAGTCATACAGGGCACGCGCCGCCTGAGGCGCCATGTAGGCTCCGGCCCCGACAAGTCCCTGCAGCTTTCCGGGAAGCATGCTCTTCACCTGGTCGGCTTCGAACTGCTGAGGCGTAAGGCGGTTCTTGGCAAGGACCTCCTTATAGAGCTCGGGATCGAACTTCCCGTCCTTCTGGAAGTAGGGAAGCTGCGCAAGCAGTGCCCTGAGCTCGAAAAGGCTCACGGTCAGGCCGGCGCGCTCGGCCTCGGAGAGGATGAGCTTCTCCTGTATGAGGCCCTGAAGCACCCTGTTCTCGATATCGAGCTTCTCAAGCATCTCGGAGGTGGCGTTCGGCATGGAGCGGCGGATATTCTCCTCCATGGCGGCATAGGCCCGCTGGAACTCCATTTCCGTAATGTTCTTTCCGTTTACCGCTGCCACAAGCCCCTTGGGCCCGGAATAGGAACCGATGCCCCAGAAGACGAACACGATGATGATGATGCCGAAAGCCAGCTTCACGCCCCACGACTGGGCGTTCGCTCTGATGCCGTCCAGCATGACGACTCCTTGCTGATGTTAGTGGTTCACGGCGCCGCAGAGGGCGCCCGCCTAGTCGTCTCCCCGGCCGCGGACGGCATTGAGGGTGCCGCCCATCCTGACGACGGAGAGTTCCTTGGCGGAAAGGTCGTTCCTTACACGGATGTCACCCAGCCCGCTGACATGGGCGACGGTCTCGCCTCCGGCCGTGATCTGGAAGGTATCCTCAATGGATATCTCGGCCCCGAGGGGGATACGGTCGTAGTCGGCGGCATCCGTGAAGATAAGAGGCAGGATGCCGAAATTGATGAGGTTCGCGCGGTGGATGCGGGCGAAGGACTTCGCGAGCACGATGGAGATGCCGAGGTGGCGGGGGGCAAGCGCCGCATGCTCGCGGCTGGAGCCCTGGCCGTGGTTCTCGCCGGCAATGATGACGCCGCCGAGGCCGAGCTCCTTCACGCGGTCCTGCCTGGTGACGAAGTCGGGATCCGTACGGCTGAACACATACCTGGAAATGGCGGGGATGTTGGAGCGGAGCGAGGTGATCTCCGCACCGGAGGGAAGGATATGGTCGGTGGTGACGCCGTCGCCGACTTTGAGCGTGACCTTTCCGGTCATGTCCTCGGGAAGCTCCCAGAACTGCTCGAGCGCAACGATGTTGGGGCCGCGCTGGATCTGCTTTCCCCTGCGGACTTCGGGATCTTCCGGAGGATAGAGGAAGTACTTGCGCCCGCCGGGCACATGCTCGGGGAAGTCGGGGCGTTCGGGGGCCTCGCCCCACTCCGCCGGATCGGTGAAGAAGCCGTGCAGGGCGCACTGGGCGGCGGTGACGGGGCTCACCAGGTACACCTTCGCATCGCGCGTGCCGCTGCGGCCTTCGAAGTTCCTGTTGAAGGTACGCACGGATATGCCTGCCGAAACGGGCGAGCCGCCCATGCCGATGCAGGGGCCGCAGGAGCATTCAAGAAGGCGCACGCCGCTTTCGAGAAGGCTGACGAGGGAGCCGTCTTCGGCGAGCATGGAAAGGACCTGGCGGGAACCGGGGGCCATGCAGGTGTCGGTGCAGCGGTAGACCTTCTTGCCGCGGAGCACTTCGGCCGCCATGTGGAGGTCGGCGTACGAGGAGTTGGTGCAGGAGCCCATGGCCACCTGGTTGACCTTGAGACCGGCGAGGGATGCGACGGTGACGACACGGTCGGGCATGTGGGGCCTTGCGACAAGAGGCACGATGGAGGAGAGGTCGACTTCCATCTCCTCATCATATTCGGCACCCTCGTCAGCCTGCAGCGGCTCCCAGTCCTCGACTCGGCCCATCTTCGCGAGGAAGTCGCGGGTGCGCTCGTCGGAGGGGAAGATGGAGGCCGTCGCACCGAGTTCGGCGCCCATGTTCGTGATGGTCGCGCGCTCGGGCACGGAAAGGGTCGCGACACCGGGGCCGCAGTACTCGAAGATGCGGCCCACGCCGCCCTTCACGGTAAGGCGCCCGAGGATATGGAGGATGACGTCCTTGGCCTGGGCCCATCCGGTGAGCCGGCCCGTCAGCCAGACCTTGACCACCTTGGGCATGGTTATGAAATACGGCTCGCCGGCCATGGCAAGCGCGACGGAGAGACCGCCTGCGCCCATGGCGAGGCTGCCCATGCCGCCGCAGTTGGGGGTATGGCTGTCGGCGCCCAGGAGCGTACGGCCGGGGCGCGCGAAGTTCTCAAGGTGGAGCTGGTGGCAGATGCCCGTGCCGGGCATGGAGAAGACTGCGCCGTAGCGGCCGGAGATCGTGCGGAGGAAGCGATGGTCGTCGGCGTTCCTGAAGCCCATCTGCAGCGTATTGTGGTCGACATAGCTGACGGAAAGCTCGGTCTTCACGGAATCAAGGCCGAGGGCCTCGAACTGGAGCCATGCCATGGTTCCGGTCGCGTCCTGGACGAGCGTCTGGTCGATGCGGAGTCCGATTTCCTCACCGGGAACCATCCTTCCTTCGACAAGATGGGAGCTGATGATCTTTCGGGCGATATTCATAGCCAACCTCCTGACCGCTGCAAGCGGGCATCTGTGCGGCGCCCCGACAAGACAGGCGCCGGGATATCCGGCCATGGAGCGGAACGATTCCGCCCTGCCGAAAATCCACATGAACCTTTTCGATATACAGGGATAGGGAACGGAGGGCAAGCCCCGCCCGGCTGAAGCTGCGGGGTAATCACGCAGAAAATCATGCGGAACATCTGATGATTTGACCGGGAGCCTGCCTGCGTGTATATATCCCCGTCCAGCCGCATCCGTTCCAGCCACACGCATCCCCGGGAAATCCGATGACAGCCTGTATCCTTGTCGCCCTTTCATGGTTTCTAGCCTCCACCGCGGCCAGCGCGGCAGGTGTCGGAGTCGTCATGCTTTCCACGCCGATCGTATCGCTTCTGGTGCCTCCGGCCCAGGCCGTCCTCATAGCCTGCCTCGTATCAAGCGTCTGGGTGCTCATGCAGGCCGTTTCCTACAGGAAGTCCATCGACTTCTCGAACGTGATGCTCCTCGGCATCGGGTCGCTTCCCGGGTGCGCCGCAGGCGCCATGGTTCTCAAGCTGGCCCCCATGCCGGTGCTTGAGCTCTGCGTGGCGGCGATGATCGCCCTCTTCCTCCTGCTGCAGGCCATA
>JAKSQA010000162.1 GCA_024404335.1 Mailhella sp. | reverse complement strand
TTTCCCGCACCTGCTCCGGGACAGAGCCCTGTTCTGCGTCATACGTTCTGAAGCGAGTCATATTTCAAGCAGAACTTTAATCCACGCTGTTCCGGCTGCGCCGCTTCACCGTGCCGCCCGCAGCACCCATATCGGACCGGGAATTTCCAGAGCGATACGCATCTGCGAAGCTGCCTCGCCCTTATGCCTGACAACCTGAATCCCACGGAGCACCTATGGCCGCAATACGCCTGATGGACAAGACGAAAGGCGCCGGCTGAGCGGCGAAGACCGCTCCGGAGTTGCTGGAGCAGATTCTTTCGACCATACGCCCGCCGGCCGACCCGACGGGGCGCATCGTACGCGGCTTTTCCGATAACGAGGACGCCGTCATCGTCATGCCCCCGCCTCCCGGCATGGCCCTTGTGCAGACCGTAGACATACTTGGCCCGCTCGGAAACGATCCGAGGCTCTTCGGTCAGTCGGCAGCGGCCAACGCCCTTTCCGACGTCTATGCCATGGGAGGAATCCCCTGGTCGGTCATGAACATCGCAGCCTTCCCATCCCCCTCCTGCTCGGACGACCTGCAGATATCCGTGCTTGCCGAGATCATCCAGGGCGCCATGGAGAAGGTCGAGGAGGCAGGCGCCGTGCTCGCCGGCGGCCACACGCTCGATGACGACCTCATCAAGTTCGGCCTGTCGGTGACGGGCGCCATCGACCCGGTCCGCGCCGCCCGAAACGACGGCCTGGCCCCCGGCGACGTGCTTCTGCTCACCAAGCCTCTGGGCACCGGCGTGCTTGCCACTGCCGTGAAGGCCTGCTGGCCCGGAAGCGATACCTCCGAAGCGGAGTTCTACCGCTGGACGACCCGCCTCAACGACCATGCCGCCGAGGTCATACGTGCCATGGGGCTCAGAGCCGCCACGGACGTCACCGGATTCGGGCTCGGAGGGCATGTGCTTGAGATGGCGAAGGGCTCCGGCGTATCGGTTGAAATCGACACGTCGTCGGTTCCCTTCATGGACCAGACTGAGGAGTTCGCCTCCTGCGGGCTCATACCGGCCGGCACCTACCGGAACCGGGACCATGCCTCCTGCAGGACCATCGTCTCGGAAAGCGCCGACGAGCTGAAGGCCCTGCTCACCTTCGATGCGCAGACCTCAGGCGGCCTTGTTCTCGCCGTCCCTGCCGGGCGTGAGACGGAGGCCTGTGAACGGCTTGCGGCCCTCGGCGAGCCCTGCTGGCGCATCGGGCGTGTGATGCCTCTGCGTGAAGACGGAAAGCAGCTCATCCTTGCCTGATGCTTTTATCCTATGGCCTGGCACATGTGCCAAGCCGCGACGGAGCATACGTCCTAAAGGAGTCCGCCATGCGAATCCAATATGACTGGATTTCAGATGAAGAGTTCATGATGGAAGAATCCTGTGACGACATACGGATAGAAATCAATCCTCCTGTGTATGGACATGAGGATTACTTCAAACTCTATGATTCCGCATCTAATACGGGGCGGAAGCTGGCCCGGATATCCATTTGGGAGCCGCAATATGTCATCCGCCAAGACAGGATGGAACGCTGGATACTTAATGACGAAGAAAAGAAGATGCTTGTCTCGATATTACGCAGTGTTCCCAAGGAAGCACCTATTTTTCGAGTGTCACCGCCCATGACCTGCTGGGAGAGATGCATCTACTGCCTGAACTGGGAAAAAGGCCTGGAGGAAGGCGATGACGGCTTCATCCCTCTCGATCTGGAAATGCCCGACTATACGAAGCTGTGATGCGCTTGCAATGCTCCGGCTGTCCGGCAGGCCCCCTTTCCGAGGAAGGCCCTTCTTCACGCCTCCACTCTTTCCAGGCTTCCTGCAGGACCGGCCGTACGCTGTGCCGCAGCTGTTCAACTGCGGCACGCTGACAGCCTGACGACCGTCAATACGGAGCAGTCAGGTGGGCTGCCACAAGTGATGACAGCCCCCTTATCTCCTTGGCATAGTGCACTGGGAACAAGCCAGGAGCCCTACGGTCTGCCGGGGAAGGAATCCACCATCATGACCTTGATGTCAGGGAAGCTGTCCACATACTGAATGGTGAAGTCCGGGAAGCTGTCCACGAACTGCCACTGGCCGCACTTGTCGGGAAAAGACTTCACTGTCTGCACCTTCAGATCGGGGAAGGACTTAACCTTCTGGACCTTGATGTCAGGGAAGGACTTAACCACCTTGACCTTCCCTTTGAGGACCTTGCCCTTATAGGTGCAGTTGGGGCCGACCACGGTGCCGGCATCCGCCACATGGGCGGCAAGCAGCGGGCATGCGGCGGCAAGAACCACGGCCGCGGGGAAAACAAACGATCTGCGCATTACGGCAGCCTCCTGTGCATGCGCCCGAAGGCGCTCGTCCTGGTGAACGGTCTGCGGACATCCATGGCTGCATGGACGCCGGAAAAAATTTTTCAGCATTCCCTACGCTGGTCCAGCAGGTCTGTCGGAAAATGCTTCCGCAGGCAGCCAGGAGGATACGGCATCGAATGTGCCGAAGCACCATTCCTCCAGGCGGCGAAGCATGCCGCCACACCGCTGCTTCGGCGATCTCTCCGTTCAGGCTCCGAAATCCACGAAGTTTCCGCCGCGGAAGACCGGCACGCTGGTGCCGTCCCTCAGTATGCCCGTGACATCCATGTCGGCCGAGCCGATCATGAAGTCCTCGTGCACGATGGAGTCGTTGGCGCCGCGGGCGATGAGCTCCTCGGCATCCATGGCGTCGCCGCCTTCGATGCAGGTGGGGTACGCCTTGCCGAAGGCCAGGTGGCATGCCGCGTTCTCATCGAAAAGCGTGTTGTAGAAAAGGATCCCTCCGGCGGATATGGGGGAGTCGTGCTGGACAAGCGCGACCTCGCCCAGGCGGACGGCCCCCTCGTCGGCAGCCAGAAGCCCTTCGAGGGCATCCTGCCCCTCGGATGCCGTCGCTTCGACGGCCCTGCCCTGCTCGAACCTGATCCGCATGCCTTCGATAAGCCTTCCGCGGAAGTTAAGCGGCCTGGTCGCGTACACCACACCGTCGACACCGCATCGGTCGGGCATGGTGAAGACCTCCTCCGTAGGCATGTTCGCCACGAAGGAGACGCCGTCGCGGGCGACGGATGCGCCGCCTGCCCAGACGTGGCCGCGGGGGAGCCGCAGGTGACCGCAATAGTGCGGTTGGGGTCGATGTCCATGCCCATCAGGCGGGACTGCTTCTTTGCCAGCGCGTCGCGGAAATTCTGCGCGCCCCAGGTGACCGCATACTGGTGCGGCCCTTCAAGTGCAGACTTCGCCAGCGCATCGGTCAGCTCCTTCGGCGGGTC
>JAKSQA010000161.1 GCA_024404335.1 Mailhella sp. | reverse complement strand
CCCCGCAGGGCAGCGCTGCCGAAGCCAAGGCGGAAGCAGGCGGCCCTAGGATGAAACCGCCCGCCATGTCCGGCCCATAGCCGCAGGGAAGCCTCGCCGCCAGCGGAAATCCGCCGCACTTGATATCCTCGGCTTCTGCGTGTAGTATGGCGAAAATTCCCCCACACATACAAACTCCTGTCCGTCGCACTGCGGCGGATCTGCGGTACACTGCATATGAAGAAAAATTCTGAGACGCAGCAGAAGGCTCTCAGCCTCTCCGACATCAAGACGAAGAACTTCCAAGACATCATCGCCATGGCCGAGGGCTACGGCATCGAAGACGCCGGCGCCATGCCCAAGCAGGAGCTGATATTCTCCATCCTGCAGGCGGCTTCGAAGAACGGCGACCTCGTGGGCGACGGCGTGCTCGAGATGTTCCCGGAAGGCTACGGATTCCTGCGTTCGCAGACGAACAACTACATGCCCGGCCCCGACGACATCTATGTGGCGCCCGCCCTCATCAAGAGGCTCAGGCTGCGCCGCGGCGACACCGTCTCCGGCGAGATCAGGCCCCCGGCCAAGGGCGAGCGCTACTTCTTCCTCACCAGGGTCAACGAGATCTGCTTCGAGCCCGTGGAGTCTTCCAAGCACCTCACGCTGTTCGACAACCTGACGCCCGTCTACCCCAACCGCCAGATATTCATGGAGACGAAGTCGGGCAACAAGTCCGGCCGCGTCATCGACATGCTCGCCCCCATCGGCTTCGGCCAGCGCGCGCTCATCGTCGCCCCGCCCCGCACCGGCAAGACGGTGCTGCTGCAGACCATCGCCAACGCCATCGCGGAGAACGCGCCCGATGCGTACCTCATCATCCTCCTCGTGGACGAGCGCCCCGAGGAAGTCACCGACATGAAGCGCTCCGTAAAGGCGGCCGAGGTCATCAGCTCAACCTTCGACGAAGTCCCCCAGCGGCACGTCCAGGTGGCGGAGACCGTGCTTGAGAAGGCCCGCAGGCTTGTAGAGCACAAGAAGGATGTCGTCATCCTCCTCGACTCCATCACCCGCCTGGGCCGCGCGTACAACACCGTGCAGCCGCAGAGCGGCCGCGTGCTCACCGGCGGCCTCGATTCCAACGCCCTGCAGCGCCCGAAGCGCTTCTTCGGCGCGGCGCGCAACATCGAGGGCGGCGGCTCGCTCACCATCATCGCCACAGCGCTGATCGACACCGGCTCCAAGATGGACGAGGTCATCTTCGAGGAATTCAAGGGCACCGGCAACTGCGAGCTCTATCTCGACAGGAAGCTCGCCGACAAGCGCACCTTCCCCGCCATGGACATCAACCGCTCCGGCACTCGCAAGGAGGACCTCCTCATCCCCGAGAAGGACCTCAACCGCATCTGGATCCTCCGCAAGATCCTCGCCCCCATGCAGTCCATCGACGCCATGGAGTTCCTGCTCGACAAGATGAAGGGAACGAAGACCAACGCCGACTTCCTGAGCAGCATGGGCCGCTAGGCTCCGCCCTCCGCACGGAACTCCCCGGAAATGCTGACTTTCCGCTTGACAGCGGATGGCCATCGGAATAATTAAGCAAAAAAACAAAGGTACTGCATCATGTCTCTCTTCCTCTACGAGCATTCCTTCGCAACAGGCCGCCGCTGGTGGCGCTGCTCTGTGCATGGCGTGTCGGAGGTCAGAGACATCCGCGTGTCATAGCACACGCGAGTGTACCCGGTAAAAGAAATGGCAGGGACCGCCGACACAAGTCGGCGGTCCTTTTTTTTCACCCCATCCCCACAGGAGTCCGTCATGACACTCCGCCGAATCCTGCTTGCCGCCGCAGCAGCACTCCTCATCGCCGGCCAGGCCGAAGCCGCGACCACCCTCCGCTTTGCGAACTTCCCGCCCTCCAGCACCTTCCCCTGCATCTCCGCCGAGCACTGGATTTCCGAGCTGCAGAAGCGCACCGACAAGGTGAAGGTCGACCACTACCCCGGCGGAACCCTCATCGACGCCCGCAACATGGTGCGCGGCATCATCCGCGGCCAGGCCGACATCGGCTGCTTCAACGCCGCGTACTACCCCGGCATGTTCCCGCTCACCTCCGCTTTCGAGCTGCCCTTCGGCGCCGAAAGCAGCCGGCAGATCAGCGCCGTGCTCCTGAAGTTCCTTAATGAGTTCAAGCCCGCCGAGCTCTCCAAGCTGAAGATCATCACCGCCTTCAGCACGCCGCCCGCCCAGGTCATCTCCAAGAAGCCCGTGGCCTCCCTTGAGGACATCAAGGGCCTGCGCCTGCGCGCCTCCGGCAACCTCGCCAACGCGCTCGAGCTCCTCGGCGGCATGCCCGTCTCCATGCCCCAGTCGGAAACCCCCGACGCCATCCAGCGCGGCGCCATCGAGGGCGTGTTCACCTCGCTCGACGTGGTGAAGGACTTCAACATGGGCGAAACCTGCCGCAGCGTGCTCATGACGCACATGTCGGCCTCCCCCTTCATCGTGGTCATGAACCTGAAGACGTGGAACTCGCTGCCCGACGACGTGAAGAAGATCATCGACGACCTTTCCGCCCCCACCTCGGCATGGACGGCCGAATACCTCGACACCCACTGCGCCGAATCCCTGGAATGGGGCCGGCAGACCTACGGCGTGACGGTGACCCAGCTCCCCGCGGAGAAGCGTGAGGAAGCCCTCAGGACCATCGCCCCGCTCATCGAGAAGTGGGAGAAGGACATCGCCGCCAAGAACCTTCCCGCGGCAAAGGCCCTCGAGTTCATCAGGACCGAACTGAAGAAGTAGCATCACGCGGGGGAGCGGCCCTCCCCCGCCCCTTCCCCTGCTTCACTCTGCCATCCGGCCTTCCATCCCCGTCCTACTCCCCACCCCGATTTTCCATCCTCCCCATCCGAACCCATCCGCATTCCTCCGGAGCACGGAACATGAGCATCACGGCATCCCCTTCGGTGAGGCTTCTGCAGGGCATCTCGAAGAACCTCTCCAACATCCTCGCGGTATTCGGCGGCACGGCCGCCCTGCTGCTTCTCACCCTCGTATGCGTCAACGCCTTCGGCCGGCTCGCCGACTTCCCCGTGCGCGGCGCGGTGGAGTCGTGCGGGCTGCTCGGCGCCCTCACGGGCACCATGGCCCTGCCCTTCGCGCAGTTCGGCGGCCACCACCCCCTCGGGGGCGTCATGGCCGACCGCCTGCCCTTCATCATGCGGCACGGCCTGTACCTGCTGAGCCACGCCCTGTGCTGCGCGTTCTTCCTCTTCTGCGCATACGAGGTGTACGACACGGCGCTCTTCGCCCTTGAGATGGGCGAGGAGGTCGACGGCGTGGGCGCGGCCTACCCGT
>JAKSQA010000160.1 GCA_024404335.1 Mailhella sp. | reverse complement strand
GAAGGCGAATGCCGGCACGACGCTGTCGAGCTGCCGGATGACGCCCTCCATGCCCGGGGCGTTCCGGAGGGACTCCACTGCGGATGCCGGGAACTCCCCCTCTACGCAAAGCAGGTCATGCACCGCGCGCCGGGCCGCATGGCCACCCTTCAGGCTCCAGAGCCCGCCCAGTATGCCTGCCGCGAGAGCGTTCACAGGCCCTTCATCCACATACGCGGACAGGTACGCATCGCGCAGGGAGACCAGCCGCCCCCTCACTTCGGCGGCGGCTTCGGGAGCATCCATGCCTGCGCAGCGGGAGGCCAGCTCATCGGCGATGCGCCGGGCAAGCCTGTCGGTCGCCGGGGCTGCCGACCAGGCGCATGTGACGCCCAGCCTCTCCCTCGGGCACATGCCGGCCTCGTGGCAGAGGCGCGCGCACAGCGCATCCGACGGGGCGGCAGCGTAGAGCCCGTACATGAGCTCGGCCATGAATTCGTGCGGAAGGAATCCCTCCGCCTGCTCGAGGAAGGCCGCCCTGCTCACGTCGTCAGGCAGGAATCCGTACTCGTAGCCGATATTGTATATGAGCGAGCCGTACACGCGGTCGCGCAGGCCGGCGTCGTTCCCGACGAGGCCCATGACACGCTCGGCGGCCCGGAATACGGAATCCGCCTGCGCATGCCTGTGCTTCGAGATGCAGTCGTGGCCGCGGCGGTAGAAGGTGAGCACCTCGTCAACGAAGTACATGCGCTTCGCCGCGAGCTCGGCGGCATAGGAAAAGAAAAGGTCGTTGCAGGAAGGAAGGTCCTGGAATCCGATGCCCTCGGCCAGCACCATTTCCCTGCGGAACAGCTTGTTCCACGGTGCGGGCGTGGTGTGGTGGAGCCGCAGGTTCTTCCCCGCGAAATTGCTGTCACCGGGCAGCTGTGACCCGTTGCCCATGGGGAAGGAGAACCCGCCGGTATCACTGTCGAATTCCTCATAGAGCCAGAAGACGATATCGGCATCCCCTTCCGACGCCTTCGCATAGGCCCTTTCCAGCATCACGGGCGCGAAGAAGTCGTCGCTGTCGAGGAAGCAGAGATACTCGCCGCGGGCCAGCCTCAGGCCGGCATTGCGGGCGTTTGCGGCGCCGCGGCGGGCGCTTTCCGCAAGGATGATGCGGGGGTCGGCATCAGCATAGCGGCGGAGGATCGCCGCGCTGCCGTCCGTCGACCCGTCATCCACCAGGATGATCTCGATGCGGCGGAGCGTCTGCCCCACGACCGAATCCAGGCACTGCTCCAGATGCCGTTCGGCGTTCCATACGGGAATGATGACGGAGACAGGCGGCCCGCCGTGGCGCGCAGCCGCGGATGCGCCATCCGCAGCATGGGCGCCGACGCCTCCGGCCGGATTCCCCTGCTCGGGATGGACCGGCGCGGATGCCGCCGGGCAGGACGGGCGCACCTGGCCTGCGGCCTCAGCAGCTTGGGCGGCCGGCCCCTTTTTCTCCAGGTCTTCGCGTATGAGGCGGAGCTCGGAATCGAAGCACCGGGAAAAGTCCCTGTGGAAGGCATGCAGCTCCTCATACCGCATCTTCCTGGCATGACGGATGTTCAGGCAGCCGTCGTCATGGTCAAATTTCAGCGACCTTTCACGGCAGAAGCTCCCGACCTTGTCAAGGCTGAAATACCGCGCATAGTCTCTGATCCTGAAGGATAGGTCGACCTCATCGCGCATGCAGTCCCCTATCCTGAAGCTCATGATGCCGGATGGGTTCAGGAAGAGGTCGGCCTGCCTTCCGGCCGAAGCGACTCCGGAAAGGCCGAGGAAGGAATACTTCCTGTACAGGGCGTTCTCCTTTTCTGCGGCGAACTTCCTCCCCATCTCATAGAGATAGGCGTCGATGACATCTCCGGCATAGGGTTCCTTCAGTCTGTCGAAATTCTCGCTGAGGAACCTGCAGAACCGGCTTTCCGGCTGCGCCAGGTGCGGGTCGAGCGAATCTATGTCGGCAATGATGAGCAGTATGTTGTCGGAAATCCGGTTCAGCCCGGGTCCGTACCTGAAGCCCGCTTTTCCGCACAGCAGGTCTATCTGCTGCCTATCGGCCTCACAGCCGATATTCGAGTAGATGATGTACCTTGATTCGGTATCGTCCAGTATCCCGTAGTCGGTCAGCCTGCCGACGTATTCCGAGGGGTTACGGATTCCAAGCGTTTCGAAGAAGACCGTTTTCCTGCCGAAGTACGCTTCGACATCGACCTGCGGGCAGAGGGCGAGGCACAGGCTTCCCGGCAGCAGATGCGCAAGGGAGATGGCAGCGAACCCTCCGTTTGACGACGAAAGGAAGCAGACGTCCTCGGCCCGGATGTTCCTGGCCTCCTGCAGGAGCCGGACTATGCGCAGGATCTGAAGACGGAGGTCGTTTTCCCTGTCGCCGAAATAGAATGTCGGCGCGAGCCCGATGTTCTCGCTTCTTGTAGGATCATCAAGGCAGATGATGTTCCCCTCGAGGTCCGATTCCCAGCTGATCCTGTGGAAGATGGGATACCTGTCGTTCGGATTGCCAACGGCGGAAAGGATGACGTAGAGCCTTCTCCCCTCGTGGAGCCGTATGTAGCTGTGCACGCAGCGGCGGCCGAAGATGAAGTCGTTGAGGCCTTCCGTGATCTGTGCAGCAGCGCCCTGCTCCGCGGCGTCCGCCGCAGAAGCCATGCTGATGATATTGGCTTTCCTATCCAGATGCTCATGGAACATGTCTTCTCCTCGCTGGCGGGGCCGCGGTCATGCGCCGCGGGTCGGGTCGGACGGGGCTCTTCGGCGGAAGGGCATGCCTGCGGGCCGTGCGGAGCACTGAGCAGCCAAGGGCCGGCAGGACCGCACTGCATGACCGGCGGAACGAGCCCCCTCTATGCCGTCGACGAACCGGACGTCCTTCAGGGCGTGTCTCCCTGAGGGTTCTCATGGAGACCCCGGCAGAAGGCACGATGCCGCATCGGGCAGCACGCCGCCGCCGGATCCGTCAGGAAGTGTACAGGATAACTGGAAAAGCCGTCAACGAGCATCGCTATCGAAAAAACGGGAACAGCGATTTCCTCGGCGGATCGGAAGGCTGCCATTCCATGGCCAGGCGCACCTCGTCGCCGTCCTTCACAGGCATGGCATGCTCGAAGGGCCTGCCATGCCATACGAGACGCGCGTGCTCCCCGTCGATCACGGGCTCCCCGTTCACCGAGAACGAGGTGAACCGCAGCCAGAGCGGAACGGGCTTGTCATCCTCCTTCCGGTACGGGCCCCTGAGGAGGATCTTCAGATCGCCATCGCCGGCACAGCGGACCGTGCACTCAACGTACTCAGGATGGATTCCGTTC
>JAKSQA010000016.1 GCA_024404335.1 Mailhella sp. | reverse complement strand
GTTTATCCGATCACAGTCTAACTGAGCGTGTCCGGTTTAGCAGGGGCAACTCCAGTGGAAGACATCGTGGAGTATCCTTACCGTTCTGATGCTCCCATCTGCGTCGTCGTATCGGCCTGCATCCGCACATACCGGATATGATAGGCCTGTGGCCGCCGACAATTTTAGTATGAATTACGTGATGGAATATGAATCGAAGCCTCAAAATATTTATATTTTTTACAATTTATTAGCATTTTTTAGTCGATATGAATGGGATATACTAAGTATATACCTAGGTTATACCTAGTATATATCAGATATATACTAGGACATCTCTTCTAGACGAGAACCAGTCAGGTACTGAAGAAATTTTCTATGCACTTGCTGAACCGTTCCTGTTCGCCTGGCAGAGCTTCCTTTGGATTTCTGCATCCGGTCCATGACGACCGTGAAGACAGCGAATCCTTTCGAGCCGGGATTCATCACGAACTTCGCCTCATCCTTCGAGAAGGCCGCAGCCTCTGGATGTTCCTTCAGGAAGTCCTTCACCGCGTCCTCTTTCAGCGCTCCCAGATAGCGGCCGATGTCCTTCTTGGAGGTCGGCATATGCCGGCCCCGATCATCTTCCTCGAGGAGGCGGAGAACGGCTCCGCCAGGGCAAGCAGCATCGCCGAGGCGGCAGGCGTCACACGGCCTACCGTGACAAGCGCCCTCAGGACGCTGAAGAGCATGGGCATGGTGGAGTATTCCCCCTACTCCCCGATCAGGCTCACGGAAAAAGGGCGCGCGATCGGAAGGGACATCAGCCACAGGCACCTCATATTCAGGGAATTCTTCAGAAGCATACTGCTCATCGAAGGAGATGAGGCCGAGAAAACCGCCTGCGAACTGGAGCATATCGTTCCTGAATCCATCATCCGCCGTCTCGGTCAGTTCGTTCTCCACATGCAGTACCGGGGGCTCCCCGGCAACTGGCTTGAGGAGTACATGATCAACAGAGATGACATCCTTTACAGACGCATCGGCACGGCATTCATAGCGGAAGAGGCGGCATCTCCGCCGCCTCTTCCCTATGCCGCGCTGCCGGCGGCGATGCTTTCATCAGATAGTCCGGTACCCGGCGCTATTTCACACGCCTGTCCAGTTTCCAGACCTGGTCGGACTTGGGCAGAAGGGGCAGGTAGGAAAGCCATCTGTGGCTTTTGAGGTGCTCCGGATCCTGCTGCAGCTTCCGGCTGTGCTTCATGATCGGCGGAACGATATCCTTGATGTCACCGGCGAGCGCAGGCGCTATGCCGCCGTCGGTTGCCTCCATGCAGAAGTCGACGGCCTTCCTGCTGCATTCGAGCGAGAGCATGAGCCCGTCGAGCGCTTTCGCGGGGTTGTGGAAGCCCATGCTGTTCTCCGCGGAGACCATATCCCAGAAGAACTGCCCTTTGCGCACGTTCTCCCGAGCCTGGGCCATGAGCTCCTCATACCGCGCGTTCTTCGCGCCGCTCCATTCGTTGGCAAGGCGCACGGCCTCATGCGACCTCACGCTTGCCTCCTGGGCGACAAGCAGCTGGCGATACGTCTTGTCCTGCGTGTACTCGACGCGTTCCCGCAGGTATTCGGGCGTCTTGTCGTTATGGCATGTGCGGCACGCCGCAAGGTCGGGGTCGCGGAGGGGGGAGGTCCACTGGTGGCTGGAGAACTTCTTCCCGTCCTGCTTCTTATAGGGCATGTGGCAGTCGGCACACGATACGCCGGCGGCGCCGTGGGGGCCCGTCTTCCAGGTCTCATAGTCGGGGTGCTGAGCCTTGAGCATGGGCACCTTGGACACGGCATGCACGAAGTCGACGAACGGTCCGTTCGCGGGGCCCTTGTCCTGATAGTATTCGTACACCTGTTCGAATTCCAACCCGTTGTCCCACGGGAACACGGGCTTCTGCGCAGGGCCATGGTCCTTGTGCGTGAAGTAGTATTCCACATGGCACTGACCGCACATGAGGGAACGCTTCTCATTCCGCGAGAGCTTCTCCCAATCCTGCCCGCTGCGCTTCAGCCAGTCCTTCAGCGGTTCGGAGTAAAGCCGCATCTCCATGTCCTGCGTATCGTGGCAGGTGGCACAGCTTATGCTCTCGTTTTTCATGTCGACCTTGCCGCGGAAGTCGTTGTAGTCCATGGCCCAGCACGAATCCCCGTACTCTTCACCCCACTGTACCACATTGGGCGTCTTGCAGTTCCAGCAGGTGGCGGGCAGGCCGGCCTTTCCGTCACCGAAGCGGTTTATGCGGTCGATCTCGAACTGGTCGATGATGGCATAGGTGTGGCCGCGGGCCTCGTTGTACTCATAGCTGCACGGATACCCGAGCCAGAGGTTCTTCAGGTACGGCTGCACGGCCTTCGTTACAGGGGCGTCCGGATTGCCGCTGCCGCCGTCCTCCTTCCGGAAGTTCACCGATCCCTTGTACTTCGTGAGGGTCATGCTCTCGTCGTTGCGGCGGTAGCTCTCATACTGACGGGGAAAGGCCTGGGCGAATGCCTCGGCATTGTTCGTATATGCGGGAAGGCCGCTTTGGAAAACCGGGGTCTTCACCACATGGTCGTCATTGCATCCGGCCAGCATGAGCATGCATGCGATGCCTGCCGGAATCATCAGGTGTCTGCTAGTCATCCGCCGCCTCCCTGAAGCTGATAGGTGTCTTTTTGGAATGGGCCGCACCGCGGTGGCAGTCCGTGCAGTAGGGCTTTGAGAGCATCACATCGCCGGTGGTGACGCCGTGGCAGGAAATGCAGTTCGCATTGACGACGTCACGTGTCTCCAGCCCGGCCCTGAAGGGGACGTCCGCCCCTCTGATGTTTTCGACAAAGTCCCTGAAGCCTTCCTTCGCCTTGAAGGGTATCTTGCGCACAAGGTCATGGGGGGCATGGCAGTCGTTGCACGCCAGGTCGGCATGCGGGGAGCGTACCTGCGTGATGCCGGCAGAAGCCATGCCATGGCAGAAGGCCGTGCAGAAGGCCCGTGAGTCGGAATACTTCATTCCGGCCGCCGCCGCGGACACAAGCAGAGCCCCTGCGGCCGCGCCCGCGGCAAGAAGCACCCAGCCGCGTCTGTTCGTTTTCATCGGCTCCTCCCTGAAAGAATAGAGGGCACGGGCCGGCGGCATGCCGGCGCAGGCCCGGTTCCGAATATACGCCTGTACGCAGAGGAATACTGTGACGGCGGTCACATTCAGACGAAAACGGATCCGGAGGACCGCTTCCGATGCCGTCACTGCCCGCTTCAATCCCCAAGGCCGCCCATGGAAAGACGGGGCCCGGAAGCATCATCCGCCTGTCCGTACGGCTCGCCCGTGATGCAGAGCACCCTGCGCTGCGACGCCTCGCGGAGCCAGGTGCCGATTTCATCAAAGATCCATTCGCGGCCCACGAATCCCCGGGGCAGCAGTAAACGGATGCGGTTGACATACGAGCCCGCCGGACTATTCGGATAAAATGCGGCACGGCGAACGCACACGGCGCAAGCTGCAGTTCCGGCAGGCCTCCATGCGAAGGCCTAACGGATCGGCCGCCGCTCTTCCTCAGAGCAGCCAGTGCCCTGCGGCGGCCATGAATGCCTCCGACAGCGCTTCGGCATCGGCGGAATCGGGGTGGCTTTCCGCCGATCGGATGCGCTCCATGCGCTCGGGCGTCATGGGGTGCCTGCTCACCGCAAGCACGGCGGGATCGAGCCGCCCCCGGCAGAGGAAATGCCCGGCCACCCTGCAGCCACGCGATTCAAGAAGGCTCCGGGCCCTCGCCCGCACATTGCCCGCGTGTTCGGAATCGGTGTATGCCGTCATGGTGCAGAACCAGAACACATCCCTGCCGCAGACCGTGTCCATGAAGTCAAGCATCGCCCTGTCGGGCCCGCCTCTCCATGTCCACCAGCCGAGCACAAGAGGGATCCCCGCCGGAACGGCCGGCACATCGCGCACGGAATGAAGCGGAAGGCCGTGCCTCGCTGCAAGCCGCTCGGCAAGGAAGCGGGTATTGCCCGTACGGGAGGAGCAGATGACGGCGGGCCTCATCCGGCATCCCTCGCCATGCGCAGGGCCTGCTCGTCGATGATGACGAGCTTCCTGCGTTCGATGCGCAGGATCCCCTCCCGCGCAAAGCGGCTCAGCTGTCGGCTGAGGCTTTCCCTGGTCAGGCCAAGCAGCCCAGCGAGCACTTCCCTCGTAACGGCATCCTCAAGCACGAGGCCGCCCTCTATCCTTGACTTGTGCAGCAGCCAGCCTGCCACGCGTCTGCGGACGGATATCTTGCCCTGGGAGACCGATATCTTGTTGACGAACATTCGTTCCCGCATCGCCAGCGAACGGATGAAGCGGAAGGCGAACCTGCCGCTTCCGGCGGCCGTCTCCATCATGATCCCCCGCGGAAACCGTATGATGCGGCATGGATTCAGGGCCGTCGCGGAGAAGAACCAGGCCTCCTGACCTCCCATGCCGCTGCAGTCGATGAAGCGGCCGGATGTGACGACATGAAGTATGGAGTCCCTGCCGGAAGCCGCCGATTTGCGGAGCTCCACGGAGCCGGATACCAGCCAATCGAGGGATGCGCACGGGTCGCCCTCGCTGAAGACCCTCTCGCCCTTTCCAAGATCGACCATCCGGGCGGCATGCGCCAGGGCGGCCGCCTGCCGAGATTCCAGCTCGGGGAAGAGCGCTTCCACGGATGCAGGCGTGACTTCGCGTACGGGATGACTTTCTGTTCTCATCATAGGCAAGCCTCCATGGGGACGGATGACAGGTGCGGGATGCACGCGTCTGCCAATCCGTACCCTATTCCGCAGGTTCCGTATATGACTGCGGTCACATCACCCCCGGATGACGACGCGGGGCCAGCCCCGTTCCACCTGCCCTTTCCGGAGACAATGCCCTGCGGAAGCCGAATGGGAAACAGCCTCCGGAGTATTCTCCGTGACGGCTTAGGGAAGAAAGCACCTCAAATCATCTTATGGTTCGGAGCACCCGTCAATGGGAGATCGAAGCGGCGCTTTCCAGGAGGCGACGCATCATCTCCTCGGGGATGGCATGGTCCCAGTGTCCCGTCAGCTCCGCGCCCGCGTACATGAGGGCCACAAGGGCGAGCAGGCCCAGGGAAATGCCGAAGCCGCTGATGCTGCGGCGGCCGGCCCGCGCCGTCAGGCATCCCCTGCCGCAGGCTCCGGCACATTCCATGCACGCGAGGCACTCAGTCCCCGCCATGCGCAGGCCGGTGTCGGGCCGCAGTCCCTGCGGGCAGGCGGCCGCGCATCGTCCGCAGGATGTGCATCCTGTGCCGTCACGCCGGATGGAAACCGGCGACAGCAGGGAGAGGATTCCCAGCAGCGCGCCGTAGGGGCAGAGACAGCGGCACCAGAATCCGGGGATGACCACGCTGCCCCACGCCAGAGCCGTGACGCAGCACGCCGTAAGGAGGGAAGGGGGCATGAAGAACAGCAGCATCTTCGCGTCGGCGATGACGTTGTAGGGCGACAGGAGGAAGAACGATATCTGCCTCACGCTCATGGAGAGCGGCAGATAGAGGAAGAAGGCCAGAAGGAGGTATTTGGGAATGCTCATGGCAGCATACGCCCGCGGGCCCGGAACCCACGTAATCCCAAGCCTGCGCCCCAGTCTGAACAGCAGGAACGATACGGCGCCCAGCGGACACAGATGGCTGCAGAAGGCCCTTCGGAAAAGCACGGCACTTGCCAGCGCCATCATGAGGATGGCGAGGCCGGCAGGATGCACGGTATCCCATTCCCCTGTCAGAAGCAGGCGCTTCAGGGCCAGAAGGCCGCTGATAGGCAGGAATGCCTCCACCGATGCCGGCCGACCCGCAGCATGCGCCGAAGCCCCCGTCATCCATAGGTAATGCAGAAGGAAGCGTATCCCCGTCAGGATCATGAAGGCGAGGAATGCGGTCTGGATGATGCGCCGCAGCTGTGCGGCAGGAAGCTTTTTCGGGAATCGCATGTACGGTCTCCATGGATGCGCGGGTTATGATGGGTATGCCGGACTGTTCTGAAGGCATCATAGGCGGAAGGCGGTTTCCTTTCCATGATTCTGGCCACACTTTCCGATCAATCTTCAGACCGGTCAGGATCATTGCCGCAAAAGCCTCCCTCTGAAGGCAGAGCCCCCCGGCACCATAAGATGCCGGGGGGCTTGTCCTATCAGATCACGGATCGGCCGCTGTTCATAGGGCCGGCCTGACATGCTGCGCAGGATCCGCTTCAGAGGCATCATCAGCCCTCTCGGCAGATGCGGCACTGCTGGCGGAAGAGTTTGATCCGGACTAGCCGTTCCTCAGGATTTCCGCCAGGTCGTCCTCCGGAGCCGGCACGGGGCGGACGCCGAAGTTCTTCACCAGGGAGTCAAGGACTGCCGGCGAGACGAAGGCCGGCAGGGTCGGGCCGAGGCGGATATCCCTTATGCCGAGGTACAGCAGTGTGAGCAGGATGGCCACGGCCTTCTGCTCGTACCAGGAGAGCACGAGGGTAAGCGGCAGATCGTTCACGCCGCAGCCGAAGGCCTCGGCAAGAGCCAGCGCCACTTTCACCGCGCCGTAGGCGTCATTGCACTGCCCCATGTCGAGAAGCCGGGGAATCCCCCCGATCGTGCCGAGCTCAAGGTCGTTGAAGCGGAACTTTCCGCAGGCGAGCGTAAGCACCACGGTATCCGCGGGAGCCTGCTTCACGAAATCGGTGAAGTAGCTTCTGCCGGGGCGCGCCCCGTCGCATCCGCCCACCAGGAGGAAATGCCTGATGGCGCCGGACCTGACGGCCTCGACGATCGCCCCTGCCGAGGAAAGGATGGCCTCACTGCCGAACCCTGTTGTGACGGAGAGCCCTCCGTTCATGCCGGGGAAGCTGCGGTCCTCGGCATAGCCGCCGAGCTGGAGCGCCTTCTCGATGACCGGGCTGAAATCATGATCGGCGATATGCGTCATGCCCGGATAGCGCACCGCTCCCGTAGTGAAGACGCGGTCTGCATAGGAATCCTTCACGGGCATGAGGCAGTTCGTGGTGAAAAGCACCGGTGCGGGCAGGCCGTCGAATTCCTTCTGCTGGTTCTGCCATGCCGTGCCGAAATGCCCCTTGAAGTGAGCGTATCTCCTGAGGCCGGGGTACGCATGGGCGGGGAGCATCTCACCATGGGTGTACACGGCGACGCCCCTGCCCTCCGTCTGCTCCAGAAGGTCATGGAGGTCCTGCAGGTCATGGCCGGTGATGACGATGAAAGGCCCCTTCTCCACCGTGCGGGAAACGGAGACGGGTGCGGGGATGCCGAAGGCGCCCCTGTTGGCGTCGCTGAGCATCTCCATACAGGCAAGGTTCGCCTTGCCGGCTTCCATGACGGCGGCAAGCAGCGCATCGGCGCCGGCGTCGGAGCCGAGCAGCGCAAGCCCCTTTAGCAGGAAGGATGAGACCTCGCCGCTCGTACGGCCCAGCACCCGGGCATGGCTCGCGTAGGCGGCGATGCCCTTCATTCCAAAAAGAAGAAGCGACTTGAGGCTGCGGATATCCTCGGGAGCATCCCACACCCTGCTCATGTCATAGCCTTCGCCGGCACCGGCGGCGTCGCCCAGGGCGCGTACACGGCCGACAAGCTCCCGGAGGGATCTGTCATCGAAGCTGACATTGGTCAGAGTGCTGAAAAGCGCGGTCTCGACAAGGGCATCCGCCTCCGGGGAGGATTCCTCCCCGCAGGCCGCCGCATAGGCGCACAGTTCGCCGATGATCCTGTCCTGCAGGCCCGCAGTCACGCTCGTCTTTCCGCATACGCCGTTCTTTGTGCATCCTCTGCCAGATGCCGCCTGTTCACACTGGAAGCAGAACATTCCGTCCATGCCCTCTCCTTTCCGTAAATATGTTGCCGGACGGCGGCGCTCCCCTGCCGCTCCATGCGTCCTGAGCGCCGCCGGCCTCTTCCGATCATGCTCGGATATTCCCACAGGCAGCGTATTTGTTCTGTGATTTCAGACACACTTCGTCTTTTTTCAAAAATACGCCTCCCGGAGAGGCCTTATGCCGAGGATTCCCATATCCTCCGGCATACTGTGAACGCAGTCACAGACGAGATCCGGCAGAGGCGTATGAAGACGGCAAGGAGAATGCAATGAAGAACATGTTTCCTGCCGGAATACTCGGAAGCCTTCTGACATCGTCACGCCATCAGGAAAGGGCGATCCTCGCCTTCGCATGGCTCGGGAGCTTCCTCGGTATCCTGTGCATCGCAGCGCTGGAGCGCTTCGTCATCAATGACGCGGAGTACCCCTTTCTCATAGGGAGCTTCGGCGCCTCATGCGTGCTGGTATTCGGAGCCCCTGCAAGCCCGCTCGCCCAGCCGAGGAACCTCATCGGCGGACATCTCGTATCGGCCCTCGTCGGGGTGGCCTGCCAGCAGATGCTTCCCGAGGCGGGGTGGCTTGCCGCCGCCCTTGCCGTATCCACGGCGATACTCCTCATGAGCCTCACGAAGACGCTGCACCCTCCCGGCGGCGCCACGGCGCTGATCGCGGTCGCCGGCGGCGAAGGCATCCACGGGCTCGGCTGGCTCTATCCATTCTTCCCATGCCTAGCCGGCGCGCTGATGCTTCGTGCCGTCGGGCTAGTGAGCAACACTATCGTCCGAAGGGGCCGCGATCCTCTGCAGCGGCTCTGAGCTCCTATCGGGAAGCATCCCCCTGAACAGCCATGCATGCCTGACAAGTCCTCACCAGGAAGCCTGACTCAATTTACCGACAATAAACGGAAAAATACTTTCCATTCCACCAAGAGCCCGCCGAATACGCTTCGGCGGGCTCTTTACATGCCGATTACTTGGGGCACGGCAAACGGCCTGTGAAGTCGGTGCGATGGCCTGGCCTCCACGAAGACTTCACGCCCAGCCGCAGGCACCTTCACGCGCCATCTTGCCTTTTCCGCGCATCTCGCCGAAAAGAACTCCAAAAGCCCTCGGGATTGGAGGTTCCCCCGCATGTATCCGGTCATCATAGGTGCCGTTCTCACCACGCTCTGCGGCGTATCAGCCGGGTATCTCCTCCCGGATGCCGGCTGGCAGGTCATGATCCCCATATACCTCGCCGCCTCGGTCGCATTCCTTCTGCCATGGAAGCAGGCCAGAAGGTCGGCATTCGATTTCATCAGGCTCTGGTTCATCGAGCTCATGCTGACGAACATCGTCGTGTTCATCGTCTATATGGTCATGCTCCGCGCCGGCGTACAATGAAAATCAGGGCATTATCATACAATGGAAAAGTATCCATTTTATGATGCGGATTCATAAAAGCTGCCGTCAGCAGAACCGCTGCAAAATCCCAGCTCTCGAGCTGCATCATTTCCCCTTGACTCATCTTACGCACAGGGGTATTGCCCCCTCATACATCATTTTTCACGCAAGGATCTATTATGTCATCTGACAGTCACAGTCACCCTTCTCTTATTTCAAACACAGACTGCTGACCTGCCCCTGCGGCTTTCCTCCACAGGGCAGTCAAGCTCTGCAAGGAGGATTGCAATGAAAATCCCCCGACCATATCCGCCTGTCATGGCCTGATGGAATGAAGCATGCTGCCGAAATGCAGCATGGTATCTTACTTCATTCTCTCCGCACATACATACGCCTTTTCGGAAACATTCATGCAACTTCATCATGAATGCCCGTCTACAGCGTAGTCTTAGGTCTTATCTGATGCCATCAGATAGTCCCTGTCATTCTTTTATCTTTTTCCTATAGAAAGGAGATCCCATGGAAAGCCACAGTATCAGTCTCGAATTTCTGTCTGACGATGCCATCCCTCCACCCGGAACCCAAAAGGAACACGCTTATGATCCGCAAGGACATCCTGAATTCCATCCGCGAGCTTTCCGATGCCCGCATTGCCCGTGACTTTGCTGAAATCGCCGGAACCTACCACCCCTCCGATATAGCCGAAGCCCTTTCCCCTCTTCCCCACACCACCGTCCTGAGACTTCTGCGCAGGCTGGACGCCCATGATTTCGCGCAGATATTCAGCTATTTCTCCGAATCCCGCCGGAAGGCCATCATGGGCAGCATGAACGCCGAGGAGCTCGTAAGCCTCTTCGAGCACCTTCCTTCCGACGAACGCGTCGACCTGTACGCCGGCATCGACGCCAAAACAAGGGACAGCCTCCTTCCCGCCCTCCAGGATGACACCCGCGACGAAATCATGACCCTTTCATCCTACCCCGAAGGCAGCACCGGCGCGGCGACCACCTCGGAATACATCGCCGTGATGCCCGGCATGACCGTGAGGGAAGCATTCAGCTATGTCAGGTCCTGTGCAGGAGAGCAGGAAACCATCTACGTCATCTACGTCGTCGACAGGGAAGGACGGCTGGAAGGCACCCTTTCCCTCAGGGACCTCCTGCTCGCGCGTGACGATGAGAAGATATCCGACATCGCCCGCAGCCGCCCCGTCTATGCAGAGGCCGACTGGCCATCCTCCCGTGCATCGGACATGATCCGCCGTTACGACCTGCTCGCCCTTCCCGTTGTCGACAAGGAGGGGAAGATGCTCGGCATATTCACCGTCGACGACGCAATGGACCTTGAAAAGGCGCGTGACGCATCACAGCTTGCCCGCTTCGGAGGCACGGCTGCGGACACCGATCTCGACATCCTCCGCTCGCCGCTGCAGGAGATATTCAAAGTACGCGCCCTGTGGCTCATCGTCCTCACCGTATTCGGCATGGTGACAAGCACCTTCGTCGCCACGCAGGAGGAGCTTCTCTCTGAGGCCATCGTGCTGGCGGCCTTCATCGCCCCCATCGTCGACATGGGCGGCAACACAGGCAGCCAGACCGCCACGCTCGTCATCCGAGCCATGGTGATGGAGGACGTCACGACCTGCTGGTCCGACGTATGGAAGGTCTTCAAGCGGGAACTGCCCGTCGCCTGTGCGCTCGGCCTGACCATCGCTCTTCTGGAATGCGGCATGGCCTATTTCGGCAAGGGCATCTCCGTCAGCGTGCTTCTCACCGTCGGCCTGAGCATGTTCGTCTGCACTGCCGTCGGCGGGGTGTTCGGGCTGCTGCTGCCCTTCCTCGCAAGGAAGCTCGGCACCGACCCGGCGACACTCGCCTCGCCGCTCATCACCTCCGTCATGGATCTGCTCGGCGTCTTCATATACTTCGGCTTCGCATGGCTCTTCCTGGCCGATCTGCTGCCAAAGGGATAGGGATAAGGCCGGAAAATTGCCCGCCGCGGACATGGCGCCTTTCAGGAGCATGATCCCGCCAGCCGCCCATCTCCGCAGATACCCGCATTCCGCCTGGTGCCTGCCCGGTGTATGCGTCGGACGCCGGCCTGGTGGAGGGAACACGATGCTCCGTCACCCTCTGTTCTCCGGATGACGACAGCTCCAGCCGGTTCACGACTTTCCGCCGAGGCTGGAAAGGCCTTCCGCAAGCCTTTCCAGCCCGCCGCATCCAC
>JAKSQA010000159.1 GCA_024404335.1 Mailhella sp. | reverse complement strand
ACAGTAATCTGCTGGCCTACCTCAGACATCTGGCATACCACGACGGCCTGAAGGACAAGATAAGAGGCTCCTTCCTTGGAAGGCAGTATGAAGATCTCGATTTCGTGCCGGACGACTCGGTGCTTGCCTTTTGCTTCAAGGGGGATGTCCCTGAGGAGGCTGATCCGAGCTCCGGCACCATATACTATCCCTTTGGATTCAATCTTTCACAGAAAAAGGCCGTTGAGAACGCATTCTTACGGAAAATAAGCATTATCGAAGGGCCGCCCGGCACCGGCAAGACCCAGACCATACTTAATCTTCTTGCCAACATCGTCATGCGGGGGCAGACGGCCGCCGTCGTCTCCGGCAATAATTCCGCAACGCATAATATCGAGGAAAAGCTCAGGAAATACGGTGTGGATTTCCTCTGTGCATTCCTCGGGAGTCGGGAGAACAGGGATGCTTTCCTCGCGGCTCCTAAGCCACTGCCCGATATGACGGACTGGGGGCTGGAGCCGAAGGCGAAGATGGCGCTTAAAGAGCGGCTTGCCATCCTGTCTTCCGAGCTGAATGAAGCACTCGAAATGCGGAACAGAATCGCAGCGCTTCACGAGGAATGCGCGGCGCTCCGTACGGAACAGACCCACTTTCTTGCCGGATTCCCTGCGGCGGAATCCCTTGAGAAAGCAGATTCGGCATTCGACAGGCTTGATTCATCTGAGGTGCTTGCCCTTCTTGCATCATGCGAGGCGGAATTCGAAAAGCGTTCCTCGCTTTCCTTTTGGAAGCGCATTCTCGTATTCTTCCGTTTCGGCGTCTGGGATGGAGGGTTCTTCCGTAAAAGTCCTGCGGAGATCGGCATCCTCCTCAGGAAGCTTTTCTATACGCTCCGCCTTGCAGAAGTCACTCAGGAGTCAGCTGCGCTGGAAGCGAAGCTCGAAGGGTGGGATTTCAAGAACAAGACGGACGAGTATGCTGATGGATCAATGCGTCTTTTTCGGGACGCTGTGGCAGAGTGATATAAAACCCATGTTCGTGACGTCTGCTTCTTTCATCCGGCCGATGAATTCCTGCGGGAATATCCTGTCGTACTGAGCACCACGCATTCCCTGCGTGCCAGTCTGGGGAAGGACGCTGTCTACGACTATGTCATAGCGGACGAATCATCGCAGATAGGCCTGTGCTCCGGTCTGCTTGCCCTTTCCTGCACCGGACGTGCCGTCATTGTCGGTGACCTCCGGCAGCTGCCGAATGTTATGGACAGTCGTGCTCGGCGTACTGCGGATGATGTCTTTTCTGAATATGCCGTGCCTGAAGAATTCCGCGCATCCGAGCATAGCCTTCTGAGCTTCATTGCAAAGCGTTTTGCCAGGGCTCCCCGCACGCTTCTCCGAGAGCATTACCGCTGTCATCCTGACATCATCGGCTTCTGCAACGAAAAGTTCTATAATGGGGAGCTTATTGTGCTTACCGAACGGAAAGGGGATATGCCTCTGCATGTCATCAGGACCGTACCCGGAAACCATGCCCGTGATCATCTGAACCGGCGGGAGATAGATGTCATAGCTGAGGAAGTCGTCCCCCGTTTCCGCCTTGCGGAAGAACCGGAATCCGCAGGAATCGTCACCCCCTACCGTGCCCAGGCTGATGCAATGCAGAAGGAGGCGGCGCTATGCGGCATCACCGCCGATACCGTAGACAAATTCCAGGGCAGGGAGCGGAGCACCATCATCCTCTCCACGGTCGATAACGATATTTCCGACTTCGCAGATGACGCCCGCCGCCTGAATGTGGCGGTCTCTCGCGCCGTAGACAGGCTCGTCATCGTCACATCCGGCAACACTCCGTCGCGCCGCACCTGCATCGGCGACCTTATCAGCTATGTCGACTATCACGGAATGGAGATAGCCGACAGCAGGGTCTGCTCCGTATTCGATCTGCTTTACAGCCAGCATGCGAAGGCACGCCGCGCGGCGCTGGCACGCATGAGGAAAATATCCCCGATGGACAGTGAGAACCTGATGTTTGATCTCATTGGGACGGTCCTGAAGGAGGAGGGCCTTGACGGATACGGTGTACATGCCCTCGTTCCGCTTTACCTGCTGGTGCGTGATTCAGTCTCCCTGCTGAGGACGGAGAGAGAGCGCAGCTATGTGCTGAACAGACTCACACATGTGGATTTTCTTGTTTTTGAGAAGATAAGCCGCCGTATCGTTGCTGCTGTTGAAGTGGACGGCTGGGCTTTCCATCAGTGTGATGCGCAGAAAGAGCGTGATGAGCTCAAAGATGCGATATGCAGGCGGTGCGGCATCCCGCTTTTCCGTTTCAGTACCACGGGATCAGGGGAAAAAGAGAAAATCCGTGGATTCCTGCTGTCTTTCGCGACCAGGGAATCAGGAGAGGCAGCCTGAGGCAGCCGGCGGCATGAACGAAGGTGCTGAAGCAGGCCTATTCCGACTCCGGCGTTTCAACGCAGCCGGAGACGAGGCGGCTGAGGGGAACGCCGTCGGCATAGTTCTCGACGCAGGCGCCAAGGCCTTTCCAGAAGGATATGGTTGGGCAGCGGTCCCTGCGGTCGCAGGATCTGCCGTCGGGCGTGAGGCAGTCCACCGGGGCGAGGCTGCCCTCGATGGCGCGCAGCACGTCGCCGGCCGTGCATTCCTCGGGGGAGACGGCAAGACGGTATCCGCCCTGGCTGCCGCGTTCGCTGACGAGAAGCCCGGCGCGGGAAAGGGGCACGATGATCTGCTCAAGGTATTTCAGGCTGATGTGCTGGCTTTCGGAGAGGGCCTTGAGCGACACGTTCACCCCCTGCGGGCGGGAGGCGATATCGGCCATGACGCGGAGGGCATAGCGGCTTTTCGTAAAGAATCTCATAGTGCGGACCGAAGGGCTCTTCCCCGCAGGGAAGGGATGGGGACACGGCCGGGCAGGCCGCAGGGGGAAGTCTTCCCATTGTGTAGCACAGGGGGGCGCCGTCGCGCAACAGCGGGCCGGAACAATCTTTTTTCCTTGAGAAAACGGAGGCTATGCCGTACGATGAAGGGAAGGACCTTCAGATGGACGGAGGCTCCTTGCCGGCGGCCTTCGTGGAAGGCGATCTCCAGAAACAGTCAGCCGCACGCTGATCTGCCAGCCGGTTTTTCCGCATACCTAGTTCAAAGGAACGGAACATGTCAGATATTCCCTGCAGGGAGCTCACCCTCGGCCAGATACTGGACGATACGGCTTCCCGTTTTCCCGATCGTGACGCCCTCATTTACCTCGGCCACGATTACCGGCAGACGTGGAGTGAGTTTGCCGACACCGTCGACAGGCTTGCGAAGGGGCTCATGGCCCTGGGCGTGAAGCGAGGCGAGAAGGTCGCGATATGGGCGA
>JAKSQA010000158.1 GCA_024404335.1 Mailhella sp. | reverse complement strand
GGCCGCCCTGCGGCCGCCATTCCAAGGAGTAGCCATGGCCCACATCCTGAGAAACGCCGAAGTCTGGCGCAGGACGGGATTCGAGAAGGCGGACGTCCTTATCAGAGACGGGAGGATCGAGCGGATCGCCGCATCCATACCGTCGGAAGCGGACGCCGAAGAAACGGATCTGAAGGGATGCCATATCCTTCCCGGCCTCGTCGATGTGCATGTGCACTTCCGTGAGCCGGGTTTTTCATGCAAGGAGACGATCCGTACCGGAAGCCTTGCCGCTGCCCACGGCGGCTACACCACCGTGTGCGCGATGCCCAATCTCAACCCTGTTCCCGACAGCATGGAGCATCTGGCGCTTGAGCTTGACGCCATCGCGCGCGATGCGGTGATCCGTGTCCTTCCGTACGGGACGATCACCGTAGGCGAGAAGGGGGAGAGGCTGGCCGACATGGCCGCCATGGCCCCGCATGTGGCCGCCTTTTCCGATGACGGCAGAGGGGTGCAGGACGACGGCATGATGCGCGAGGGCATGTGCGAGGCGAAGCGCCTCGGAAGGATCCTTGCGGCGCACTGCGAAGTCAACGGCCTCCTGCGCGGAGGGTACATACACGATGGCGAATACGCCCGCGCCCACGGGCACCGCGGCATCTGCTCGGAAAGCGAGTGGGGCCAGATCGCCCGTGATGTCGAACTGGCACGCGAGACGGGAGCGAGCTACCATGTGTGCCATATCTCGACGAAGGAAAGCGTGGACATCATCCGTCGGGCGAAGGCTTCGGGGGTCGACATAACGTGCGAGACCGGCCCCCATTACCTGGTCTTCACCGACGCCGACCTCCAGGAGGACGGCCGCTTCAAGATGAATCCGCCGATCCGGTCGGCGGAGGACAGGGCGGCCCTCATCGAAGGCATCCTCGACGGTACGATCGACATGATCGCCACGGACCACGCCCCTCACGAGGCTTCGGCCAAGGACAAGGGGCTTGAGGGGAGCGCCATGGGCGTCGTGGGGCTGGAGACGGCATTCGCCGTCATGTACACGCATTTCGTCAGGACGGGCAGGCTCAGCCTCGAGCGCCTTGTGGAGCTCATGGCTCTGAATCCTGCGGCGCGCTTCGGCATTGCCGGAGGTCTTGAGGAAGGCGCTTCCGCCGATCTCGCAGTGTTCGACCTCGCTGCCGAATGGACCGTCGACCCTGAACGCTTCCTCAGCAAGGGAAGGGCGACCCCCTTCGCAGGAATGGACCTCCGCGGGGAATGCGTCATGACCATGGCAGGCGGCAGGACCGTCTGGAAAAAATAACATACGCTTCGGGAGTATCATGCGTCAGGGAATTTATGAGATCGTCGCGAACGACGCGCTGACCAGGGATGTGTACCGCATGGTGCTGAAGGGCGATACGTCCGCTTTTTCGGCTCCGGGCCAGTTCGTCGAGATAGCCCTCGAGGGCTTCTTCCTGCGCAGGCCCATCAGCGTCTGCGACTACGACGGCACATCCGTCACACTGATATACAAGAAAGTGGGGCAGGGGACTTCCGCCATGACGGCCCTCCGCCCCGGAGGCAGGCTCGACCTGCTCACCGGGCTTGGGAACGGCTTCGACACCTCGAAGGCGGGGGATGCCCCGCTTGTCGTCGGCGGCGGCGTCGGCGTGCCCCCGCTTTACAATCTTGTGAGGAAGCTTCTCGCCGAAGGGCGGAAGGTCTCGGTAGTCCTCGGATTCAACAGGGCCGAGGAGATCTTCTATACCGATGAGTTCGCGGCCCTCGGAGCCGATGTTACCGTCACCACTGTGGACGGAAGCGTAGGCGTGAAGGGCTTTGTCACCGACGCCCTTCCCTCCGGCCTGAGCTATGTGTTCGCCTGCGGCCCCATCCCCATGCTCAAGGCCCTCTACAGGGCCACCTCCGTCAGCGGCCAGTACAGCCTTGAGGAGAGGATGGGATGCGGCTTCGGCGCCTGCATGGGGTGCAGCATCATGACGAAGGCCGGCAGCCGCAGGGTATGCAAGGACGGCCCCATCTTTGAGAAGGAGATACTGGAATGGCAGATCTGAAGGTATCGCTCGGCGGGTGGGAGCTTGACAATCCGCTCATCCCCGCAAGCGGGACGTTCGGCTACGGCTATGAGTTCGCCGAGCTCTGGGACATCAACATGCTCGGATCGTTCTCCTTCAAGGGGACGACCAGGGAGCCCCGCTTCGGCAACCCGACGCCGCGCATCGCCGAGACGCCCGGCGGCATGATCAACGCCGTAGGCATGCAGAACCCCGGCATAGACAAGGTCGTCTCCGAGGAGCTTCCCCGGCTTGCGAAGTGCTTCCGCAAGAAGGTGGTGGCCAACATCGGCGGGTTCTCCCTTGACGAATACGCCGAGACCTGCGCCCGCATCGACCGGGAGGACCAGGTCGCCATCATCGAGGTCAACGTGAGCTGCCCGAACGTGCACAACGGATGCATGAGCTTCGGCACGAGCGCGGAAGGCATCGCCTCGGTGACGAAGGCGGTCAAGGCCGTGACCACGAAGCCGGTCTACATCAAGCTTACGCCGAACGTCACCGACATAGTCTCCCTGGCCGCGGCTGCGGCGGAAGCCGGCGCAGACGGCATCAGCATGATAAACACCCTCCTGGGCATGCGTATCGACCTGCGTACGAGGAAGCCCGTCATCGCCAACAGGATGGGAGGCTTCTCCGGCAGCGCGATACTGCCCGTCGCACTCAGGATGGTCTACCAGGTGTACGATGCGGTCAGGCTCCCCATCATCGGCATGGGCGGCATAACGACGGCCCGGGATGTCATCGAGATGATGCTTGCCGGCGCGACTGCCGTGGAGATCGGTGCGGCCAACCTGGTCGACCCGTGGGCCTGTCCGAAAATCCTTGCCGACCTGCCTTCCGTCATGGAGCAGTACGGCATCAATTCACTCAGTGAAATCATAGGAGCTGCACACCGATGAGCATTCCCTCCAAAGACGTCATGGTGGCCTGCGATTTCAGCAGCCGGAATGAAGTTTACGATTTTCTTGATCTCTTCACGGAAGAAAAGCCTTTTGGTAAGATTGGCATGGAGCTGTACTACGCCGAAGGGCCTGAGATCGTCCGCAGCATAAAGGCGCGCGGACACAGGATCTTCCTTGACCTCAAGCTCCATGACATCCCCAACACCGTGCGGAAGGCCATGTCCGTGCTTTCCGCCCTTGACGTCGACATGTGCAACCTCCACGCCGCCGGCACCGTCGCCATGATGGAGGACGCGCTCAAGGGCCTGACCAGGCCCGACGGCACGAGGCCCCTTCTCGTGGCCGTGACCCAGCTCACCTCCACCAGTGAGGAGCGCATGCGGAAGGACCTTCTCATCGAACGGCCGAT
>JAKSQA010000157.1 GCA_024404335.1 Mailhella sp. | reverse complement strand
GGGCACGCCGAGTAGGACGGCCTCGAGGGTCATGACGATGGTGCAGGTGCGGCGTGACCAGTGGAGCTCGTCGGAAAGGGTGGAGACGCAGGTCTCCATGATGGAGATGTTGGAGGTGAGGGCGGCGAAGAAGACCATGAGGAAGAAGGCTCCGCCGATGACGCCGCCGAGGCCCATGCTGTCGAAGACCTTGGGGATGGTGATGAACATGAGGCCGGGGCCGGCGTTGAGCGCATCGGCGCTTCCGCCGGAGAAGGCGAACACCGCGGGGATGATCATGAAGCCGGCGAGCAGGGCGACCAGGGTGTCGACCAGCTCGATCCTTCCGGTCGCTGTGTCGATGTCGACGTCCTTCTTCATGTATGATCCGTAGGTGATGAGGATGCCCATGCCTATGGAGAGGGAGAAGAAGAGCTGGCCGCAGGCTGCGACGACCGTCATGATGGAGAACTTGGAGAAGTCGGGAATGAGATAGTAGGCTATGCCGGCGCCGGCTCCGGGGCGGGTCATCGAGTAGACTGCGACGATGGAGGCGAGCACGAGCAGCAGGGGCATCATGATGCGGGAGGCCCTTTCCACGCCGCCTTCGACGCCCTTGAGGATGATGGCAGACGTGCAGGCTATGAATATGACGTCCCACATGACGGGTTCGGCGGTGGAGCTGATGAATCCTCCGAAGAAGGAGCCGCCCGCGAGGGCGGCGGAGTTGCCGCACAGGTATTCGAACAGGTATTTCAGGATCCATCCGCCGATGAGGCAGTAGTAGGGCAGGATGATCATCGGAACGACGGCGTTGATCCATCCGCCGGCCGCGAGGAAGGCGTTATGGCGGTACCCGGAGAACGCCCGGAAGGCTCCGATGGGGCTGAGCCGCGTCTTCCTGCCAAGGGCGGTTCCTGCGGCGATGAGGGCGAGGCCGAAGGTGAGCATGAGGATAGGATAGACGAGAAGGAAGATTCCGCCTCCGTACTTTGCGGCGAGGTAGGGGAACCTCCAGATGTTTCCTAGTCCTACGGCCGAGCCCGCCACTGCGATGATGAAGCCGAGGCGGCTGGAGAAGAGTCCGCGGGACAAGGTGTTTTCCTGGTGCTGGTCCTTCATAGGAGCTCCTTTGCGGTGAAATAGGGGTGCAGTATAGCCGCTGCATCGCGGAATCACAAGTACGGTCGGGAAAAAAAGCATACGGCCTGCCGCCTGCGTCCGGCGTTTTTACGGACCGCAGGTCCGCCTGGGCTTCCGGTTCGGTCATCGAGCTGAGTCATTGTACATCAGCGGTTCCTTATATGGAGGGGCGGCCTCCGGAGAGCATTGTGCTCGCAGGGCAAATCGACTAATGTCGGCACGCCCGTGCCTTCCAGCGGCACGAGGGATTTCCGGAGGATTGAAACATGGGCTTTTCGGCTGCCTTCCCCCGCCTGATGAGCGTGGGGCATTTCACGGTGGACATAAACCAGGGCGCGCTGGTCTCCATACTTCCCTTTCTCATCGCGGCCTACGGATACGACTACGCCACCGCCGGGACGCTGATCCTGGCGTACAATCTGGTGGGCTCGATCGTGCAGCCGCTTTTCGGTCAGATAGCCGACCGCAGGTACACGGGGTGGATGCTGCCCTTCGCGGCGGTCCTCGCGTGCGGAGGCATGGCCGCATCGGGCTTCTGCTCCTCGTTCCCGCTGCTGTGCCTTGCCGTCATGGCGGGAGGCGTCGGGGTTTCCATGATGCACCCGGTGGCGGCGCTCGTCGTCAACCGCTCGGCTGATGCCGCCCGCCACGGGTGGGCGCTCAGCAGCTTCTCCTTCGGCGGCAGCCTCGGCTTCGCGCTCGGGCCTGTCGTCATGTCGACCTCTGTGGAGCTTGTCGGCATGGCGGGGACGCTGGTCATACTCATTCCCGCGGCCGTCCTCTGCGCGCTGGTCATCCCGCGCCTCGGGGAGCTGGCGGAACTGATGCGCACCACGGGGGGATCCGCGCGGAAGACCCTGAGCGGCAAGGATGACTGGAAGGCGTTCTCCAGGCTCTGCTGCACGGTGTTCACGCGGTCCGTCATATATCATGGGCTCAATACGTTCGTCGCGCTGTTCTGGGTCTACGAGCTCGGCAGAAGCAAGGCGGCCGGAAGCGCCACCCTTTCGCTTTTCTTCTTTTCCGCCTGTGCGGGCACGCTGCTCGGCGGGAGGCTTGCCGACCGCTTTGGATACCGCAATGTGCTGCGCGGCAGCCATCTGCTGATGGTTCCGCTGCTCTGCATGCTCTCCGTGACGCGTGATGTCGTCTGGGCCACGCTGCTGCTCGTGCCGCTGGGGCTGGTGATGAACATGGGCTACAGCTCGATGGTCGTGCTGGGGCAGCGCTATCTTCCCAACAGGATGGGGCTTGCCTCGGGGATCACGCTCGGTGTCAGCGTCACCATAGGCGGCGTTGCCGTGCCGCTGCTGGGCAGGGCTGCCGATATGTTCGGGCTTTCCGTCGTGTTCCCGATCCTGACGGGACTGGGTGTGTTCGCCGCGCTGGGCACGCTGTTCCTGGTCCCTCTGGAAGAGGAGGCGGCCGACGGACGGCGCACGCGGTGAGAGGCAGCCGACGTATTGCCTGATAAACAGGAAAGGCGCCCGTCATGGGCGCCTTTCCTGTTATCTGAGCTGGCTGTCTTTGCTGCCTTTTCTATTGTAAAGGGCGGCGGCATGCTCGTCTCTGTCGGCATCCGACTGGCAGTCGACGCAGAGCCTGACTCCCGGAATGGCGAGGCGGCGCGCCTCGGGAATAGGCTCGCCGCATTCCTCGCATTCGAAGGCGCTTTCGCGGACCTGGAGAAGCCGGCGCCTCACGCGCGCGACCTCGTCGGCGATCCCGTCGCTTATCTGGTCGTTGACGGCGTTGTCCCCCGCCCATCCTACAGCCATTCGGACATCCTCCCGGAGGCTATGCCCCGGCAGGGGCTTCAGGGGTGGGAGCGGTGATTTTGCGGGCTTTGTCGTAGATGTGGGCGAGCGTCTTGCCTGCGAGCATCTTCTCCCGCAGCTCATCGGCTGCCGGGCCGGACATGATGGACCTGCGCAGTTCCTCGGGATTGCCGCGTGATCCGGAAGCCATGCGTGCGATGCCGTCTTCCAGCTCCTTCTCGGAGATCCGGATGTTCTCGCGTGAGGCGGCGGCAAGAAGGTAGACATGGGCCTTGGCGCGGGCTTCGGCGACGGCGCGGAGCTCGGGGGCCATTTCCCGGAGCAGCTCTTCGGCCTTCTCTCCGGTGATGCGTGCCTGGGCCAGCTCCATCCGGCGCACATGGATTCCGGCGGAGAGGAAGTGCTCCACTTCGGAGGCGGGGGGCGTGAGGTCGGCTTCTGCGAGAAGCCTGTCAAGAGGGTTTACCACAAGGAACATTCCGACAATGGTT
>JAKSQA010000156.1 GCA_024404335.1 Mailhella sp. | reverse complement strand
TTGAAAGGAACTGCAGGGACAGGCCCGCAGCGGAGGGATGTCCGGGGCCGGGGGAGATGCACACCATCTCCAGCGACGGGTCGACGGCCGCGTCGAGCACGGCGGGGTCGTCGTTCTTCAGCACCACGGGCCTGCGGCCCAGCTTGCAGAACGCCTGCACCAGATTGTAGGTGAAGGAATCGTAGTTATCGATGAGAAGGAACATACCAGCCTCCTGAAGGCGCGCATACCTGGCGCATGATGGCGGACTTGTTGCAGACCTCCTTCCACTCCAGCGCAGGGTCGGAATCGAACACGATGCCGGCGCCCGCCTGCCAGTTCAGGCGGCCGTCCCTCACCCACATGCTTCTGATGGTGATGCCCGTGTCGAGGTGCACGGCATCGCGGTCGAGGCCGATCCAGCCTATGCAGCCGGCGTAGGGGCCGCGCGGCCGCCCCTCCATCTCCGCGATGATCTCCATGGCGCGCAGCTTGGGGGCGCCGCTCACCGTACCCGCCGGGAATGCCGACGCCAGCACGTCGAACGCGTCGAGCCCTTCCTCAAGCCGGGCCGTGACACGGCTCGTGAGGTGCATGACATGCGAGAAGCGCTCCACCATCATGAGGCGCTCGACTTCCACGCTGCCGGGCTCGGCGATGCGGCCCAGATCGTTGCGGCCCAGATCGACCAGCATCATGTGCTCGGCGCGCTCCTTGGGATCGGCCAGCAGCTCCTCGGCAAGCGCGTCGTCCTCCGCCACGGTGCGGCCGCGGCGGCGCGTGCCGGCGATGGGGGCCGTGAGCAGCCTGCCGCCGTCGCACTTGACCATGACCTCCGGCGAGGAGCCGAACAGCGCGATGCCGGGAAGCCGCATGAAGAACATGTACGGCGAGGCGTTGCCGCAGCGCATGCGGCGGTACAGGGTGAGCGGGTCGCCGTTGAAGGGGGCGCTGAAGTTGACGGAAGGCACGACCTGTATGGCCTCGCCCTGCCGGAGCAGCTCCCTGATGCGCTCCACCACGGCCTTGAAGCCCTCGCCGTCGGGCGAGGCGGCGACCATGCCCTCGTCGATGCCTCCCGAGGGATATTCCGCATACATGGCGGCATGCGCGCCGAAGACGGGCTGCTGCACGCCGAGGCTCACCTGCGCAAGCCTGTTGTACATGTGGTCGAAGAGCATCATGGTGCCGGGAAGGCACAGGACGCACTCCGCATCCTCCGGCCGCAGGGCGGACGACAGCTTGGGATTGAAGAGCCCCGCCATGCCGAAGCCGAAGTAGCCGCACAGCGACCGCGTTATCGGGGGCAGGTCGGAATCCGGGTCGGGGAGGACCTCAAGGCTGCGCATGATGCCGCGCACGCCTTCCACAAAGGGCATGCCCTCGTATCCGGCCAGGGGCGCGAGCCGCGCGTCGCGCACATCCACGGCGAGCCTGCCGCCGCGGCAGCTCAGGCACAGGGCCATGTCGGTGGCGAGCACGCTGTAGCGGCCCCAGCGGCCGTCGACCTCGGCGCTTTCAAGAAGAATGCCGTCCTTCCCCTGCGCCATTCCCATGAAAAGGCTTATAGGGGTGTCCATGTCGGCCGGAAGCCACCGCACGCTCTGGCGCAGGCTTACGGGCTGTATCGATTTTTCCATATCACGACCTTCGCTGTGTAACAAAAAAGCCGCCCTTCGAGAGGACGGCTTCATTCACTGCCTGTGTCTTTCAGTACGCATCAAGACCGCATCCTCTCCCTTATGAGCAGATGCGCCACCACCAGTTGCCGGCGAAAAGGACCGAAGCGGATGAGATGTTCATGATGCACTCCTGTGAAACGATTGCCTGCAGTATGCCCCCTCGGTCACGCCGTGTCAAGGAGAGAGGCGGGGTTGACATATCCGATGCTTCGGGGGTATTTTATGTGGAGAGGACAACACCATGCAGACCACTTCCGCCATCGCCTACCGTAATCATGCCTCCGCTTTCTGCGGCTGGTATTATTACTTTATGTGCGCCGGCGGCACAGTCTGCTGATCCGTCCTTGCACGCAGCAGACATCAGGCCGCCGGCATACCAAGTCGGCGGCTTTTTTTTATTTCAATCACACTTTCCACAGGAGAACATCATGGAAGTCGGCGCACTCAGAAGATTCAACCGCATCATCAACCAGAAATCCGGCCGCGCCATCGTCGTGCCCATGGACCACGGCGTCTCCGACGGCGCCCCCCGAGGCCTCAAGAACATGGCCGCCGCCGTAAGCGACATGTCTGCGGGCGGCGCCGACGCCGTGCTGCTCCACAAGGGCCTCATCCACAAGGCCCGCTACGAAGACCATCTCCACATGGGCTTCATCATGCACATCTCCGCCTCCACCTGCCTCTCCGGCAGGCCCAACAAGAAGATCCTCGTCGGCGACGTCGAGGAGGCCGTGCGCCTGGGCGCCGACGCCGTCTCCATCCACGTCAACCTCGGCGACGAATACGAGGACGAAATGCTCCGCGACGCCGGCAAGGTGGCCAAGGCATGCAGCCTGTGGGGCATGCCCCTCCTCATGATGGTGTACGCACGCGGCCACGACGTGAACAGCTACGATCCCCGCAACATCGCCCACTGCGCCCGCGTCGGCGCCGAGCTCGGCGCCGACATCGTCAAGGTGCCCTACACCGGCGATCCGGAGACCTTCGCCGAGGTCGTCGAGGACTGCGGCGTGCCCGTCCTCATCGCCGGCGGCCCCAAGCTCGATTCCACCAGGAAGCTCCTCGAAATGGTCTACGGCTCCCTCCAGGCCGGCGGCTCCGGCCTTTCCGTGGGCCGCAACGTCTTCGAGCATCAGAACAGGATCCTCCTCGTCAAGGCGCTGCGCGCCATGGTCCATGAGAACGCCGATGTGGAAACCGCCCTCGGCATCATGGGCGAACTGTAGCATCCCCGAATCCCTCATGCCCGCGGCTTGACAGATCATGCGGGCTGTGGCAAAAAGTCCGGCAGTCAAAGGATTGTTTTATGCTGAACTTTTCCGCCACCGCCCGCTTTGAATCCGGCCGCTTCGGCAGCTTCGGATTCTCCTTTTATTTTACCGGGTCCTGTGGTCGGAAGCTCCGCTGACATCCTGATTCAGCAGACTTCGGGCCGCAGGCGAATCCAGCCGGCGGCCTTTTTTATTACGGTGCCGGCTCGTGCGGCGGCAGCACCCTTTACCCTCTGAGAGGTTCACTATGGAACTCGGCACCAGCAAGCGTCTTTCCCGCATCTTCTCCTCCGAAAGCAAGCGCACCATCCTCGTCCCCATGGACCACGGCATGACCATCGTCGCCCCCAGCGGCATCGTCGACATCCATAAGGCCGTGAGCGACATGAACGAAGGCGGCGCCAACGCCGTCATCATGCACAAGGGCCTCATCCGAGCCTCCGGCTGCGCCGACGTCAACAGCAAC
>JAKSQA010000155.1 GCA_024404335.1 Mailhella sp. | reverse complement strand
CGCCATGTGCTGCGGCGCATGCGCGACCTGGGCTGGATAAACGACTCCCAGTACGACCAGGCCCTGTAGCAGAAGCTCGAGTACAGAAGCGTGCCATCCGCCTCCAACGAAGGCGGATGGTATCTCGAGGAGGTCCGCAGGACACTCATCGACCTCTTCTCCGAAGAGAAGTGCAAGGCGGGCGGATACGACTTCGGCATATACGGCGAGGATGCCGTCTACGAGCTCGGCCTGACCGTCATGACCGCCATGGACCCCGTCCAGCAGCGCGCCGCCAACGCAGGCCTCAGAAGGGGCCTTGAGGAAGCCACGAAGAGGCATGGCTGGCTCGGCCCCGTCGAGCACCTCCAGCCTTCCGCCTACGAGGCCTTCCTCAGGAAGAGCGCATTCAGGCTCTCCGACCTTGACAACGGCGGCTGGGCGAAGGCGCTTGTGACGGGCGTAAGCAGGAACGGCGCCGAAGTCGCCCTCTCCGAGAAATACTCCGGGCACGTCGGGGTGAAGACCATGAACTGGGCCCGCAGGCCGAACAAAAAGGTCGCGGGATCCCTTACCGGAACCTTCGTATCCGACGCATCAAAACTGCTTTCCCCCGGCGATGTCATCTGGGTCTCAAGGGATCCGCAGGCGGCGCCCGAGCCCAAAAAGGGCGATCCGAAGAAAGCCCCCGCCCCCAGGCCCGCGGAGCCCTCGCTCCGGCTCAGACTGGAGCAGATGCCCGATGTCCAGGGCGCCATGGTCTCCATCGAGCCCGAGACGGGCGATGTCGTCGCCATGGTAGGCGGATACGCCTTCGGAAACGGCGGCTCGCACTTCAACAGGGCGACCCAGGCCCAGCGGCAGCCGGGCTCCTCCTTCAAGCCCGTAGTCTACTCGGCGGCTCTCGACCAGGGCTTCACCGCAGCCTCCATGCTTCTCGACGCGCCCATCGTCGTCATCGACAAATGGACCAAGAAGGCATGGCGTCCGGGCAACTCCGACGGCAGGTTCGCCGGCCCCATGCCGCTCCATACCGCCCTTGCGAAGTCCAGAAACCTCTGCACCATCCGCGTCGCCCAGACCATGGGCATAGAGCACGTCATCGCAAGGGCGAAGGCCCTCCGCCTCGCACCCGACTTCCCCGCAGCCCTGCCGATATGCCTCGGCGCCGTGGCGGTCTCCCCGCTCAACATGGCGCAGGCATACACCGCCTTCGCCCACAGGGGCCAGGTCGTGACGCCCCGCTTCATCACCTCGATCCAGGGCCCGTGGGGCAACGCCATCTATGTGAACAAGACCGAGCAGGTCCAGGCCATCACCCCCCAGAACGCATTCATCATGGCGAACCTCCTCAAGGGCGTCGTCAACTCCGGAACCGGCAGCAGGGCGAAGGTCCTCAACAGGCCCGTAGGAGGCAAGACGGGTACCACGAACGACGAGAAGGACGCATGGTTCCTCGCGGTGACGCCCCACCTCGTCACCGCCACCTATGTCGGATACGACCAGGTGCAGCCCATGGGCCGCGGCGAAGGCGGCGGCCAGGCGGCACTCCCCGCCTACGTCCACTACGCGAAGGAAGGCCTGAAGGCCTACCCGCCCGACGACTTCGAGAAGCCCGACGGCATCGTCATGGCCAGCGCAGGCGGAGCTACCATGCCCTTCGCCGCAGGCACCGAGCCCGGCAGGGGCTCGTCCCTCGATGCCATGGACGGCGGTCCGGCCGATCCCGAAGCGGCCCTTCAGGCAAAACAGGGTGAGGACCTCCTCAGGGAAATGTTCTAGCCCCGGCCTGGGCACATATTCAAAACAAAAGGGCGGGGGGTCCCCTTTCCGTCCTTTTAACCCGCCCGGTACCCTGCCGCGGTGGCCGGGACCATTCCCCACCGGCGGGTTTTTTGACATCAGCTTGCGCATGCGCAGGAGCATATATGGAGAAACTCGAGAAAGAGATCATGCAGGTCACAAAGGAACTGGCCGTCAAGTTCATTGAGACGCAGCGCCTTTCGCCCAGCAATTTCGAGGAGATATTCCCCGCACTCTACAGGGTCGTCATGAAGACCGCCCTGGAAGGCGCGGCCAGCCTTGCCGAGGAGGACGCCGATGAGCGATGATCTCCGCCCTGAAGACAGACACACCCAGGATGTTTCCGAGATGTTCGGCAAGATGACCCCCTGGTACGATCTCCAGAACAGGGTCTTCAGCCTCTTCCTTGACTGCTGGTGGCGCCGCTGCCTCGTGCGCTCCGTCGTACCCGGCCCCACGGGCAATGTCATCGACATGGCAGCGGGCACGCTCGACGTCACGCTTTCCGTCATCAGAAGGTTCCCGCAGCTCAAGGTATGCGCCACCGATATCTGCGAGCCCATGCTCCGCTACGGGGAGGAGCGCAAGCTCCGCCCGAACGAACGCGCCCGCGTCACCACCATGGTGGCCGACGCCCGCCGCATGCCCCTTCCCGACGGCTGCGCCGACGCCATCACCATGGCCTTCGGCATACGCAACGTCAGGCCGCGCGAGGAGGCCCTGCGCGAGATGCACAGGCTCCTCGTACCCGGAGGGCGCGCGTGCATCCTGGAGTTCGCACCCGTCTCCTTCCCCGTGTTCGGCCGGCTCTACCACTGGTACCTGAGGCATGTCATGCCGAAGCTCGCAGGCCTCGTCAGCGGCTCGACCAATGCCTACGACTATTTCGCCGACACCATCGAGAACTTCCCCGCACCGGAACAGTTCAGCGAGGAGCTCCGCGAGGCCGGCTTCAAGTTCGTCACCTACCGCCCCATGACGCTCGGCGTCGCCAACATCCACATCGCCATCCGCGGCTAGCGCGGTTCATCCGGAGATACGCATGGCTCTCAGTCTCGGCATCGTCGGACTTCCCAACGTGGGCAAGTCCACCCTTTTCAACGCCCTCACCAAGGCGCAGAACGCGGAAGCGGCCAACTACCCCTTCTGCACCATCGAACCCAACAAGGCCACCGTCGCCGTGCCCGACAGACGTGTCGACGCGCTCACCGAGCTCGTCAAGCCCGCCAAGACCATCTATGCGACCGTGGACTTCGTCGACATCGCAGGCCTCGTCAAGGGCGCGAGCAAGGGCGAGGGGCTCGGCAACCAGTTCCTGGCCAACATCCGCGAGTGCGCCGCCATCGTCGAAGTCGTACGCTGCTTCGATGATGAGAACATCACCCATGTCGACGGCAGCATCGATCCCCTCCGCGACGTCGAGACCATCGAGACGGAGCTCCTCCTCGCCGACCTCGACACTGCCGTGAAGCGCCTCGACACGCTCAAGAAGAAATCCAAGTTCGACAAGGAGATGCAGAAGGCCGCCGCCCCTCTCGAAGCCCTTGTGGAGCACCTCAATGCGGGCAATCCCGGCTCCACCTTCGAAGTGCCCGAGCAGAACGAGCCCTTCCAGCAGGTCTGGCGCGAGCTCTCCCTCCTTACCGCG
>JAKSQA010000154.1 GCA_024404335.1 Mailhella sp. | reverse complement strand
ATCGAGGGCGAACATGAGCGCCTTCTCCCTCTTCACCACCGTGGGGTGCATCACCGCCCAGGCGGCCGCAGGACTGTACACGGCGGATCTCATCCCGCTCGTCATCGCCGGAATCGCGGGCGCGCTTCCCGTGCAGAGGGTCGGCGTCTTCCTCGGCAGGAGGATCGGCCAGAAGGCCTTCCACAGGATGCTGCTGGCGTTCCTCGTCTGCGCCACGGCATCCCTCGCCTACCGGGGCATCACGGACTGGCAGTAGCCGGGCCGCAGGCGGTCCTGCGGCATCCGCCGGGTCAGTCCCTCGAGACCCTGACCATGAGCTCCGCCACATGGCACGACTCGTCCCTTGTCGTCCAGTAGTCGGCGACATAGCGTTCGCAGCACCACCCCTCATGGGAATACCCGTGCCGCCGTATCCAGTCGGCAAGCACGGCATAGGTGTCGGGTATGCCCTCCATGGGGCCTATGTGATAGCACGCCGCCATCATGCAGCCGCCCATGACCGCCCTCTCGCCGGCCCCGTCCGGGGAAAGCGTCTCCTGCATGATGCGCATCGCCTGGGGCCTGCGCGCCATCCTGTCCTCAAGGCTCGCATAGCGTATGAACACGGGGCCCGTGATGGCATTGGCCGTACGCTCCACATACGACATGAAGTCGATGCTTATGACGGCGGAGCGCACGTCGCCGTCGAAGCTGCCCTCCATGGAAAGCAGCTCCCGCGGCTGGACGTATTTCACCGATATCTCGCGGACGTTCTCCTCAATGACGAGCTCCGCCTCCTTGATGAGCCCATGCCAGTCGCGGACGCACTTCTCACAGCGCATCAGCTCGGCCTGCGCCCTGCGGCGCTCCTCGGCCTTCCGCTCGAAGGTCGACTTGAGCTCCCCGAATATGCCGGCCCGGCCGCCGGTGATGAAATCCTTCATCTCGTCAAGGCGGAATCCCATCTGCTTGTAGTACTTCAGCACGGGGACCATGAGAAGCTCGTCATGCGTATAGAGACGGTAGTTGTTCCCGTCATCTCGGAGGGAGGATATGAGCCCCATCTCGTCGTAAAGGCGGAGTGCCTTCTTCGATACGTTGCACAGGCGGCTCAGGTCCCCTATCGAGTAGCGTCTTCCGTCAGGCATCATGGCCGCCTCCCCTTCCCTTCGGCATCATCCCCTGCGGAAGCGGAGCGGCCCAGGCCGAACGCCTTCATCCTGCGCTGGAGGGTGCGCAGATTTATTCCGAGCCTGGCGGCAGCCTCTCCCCTGTTCCAGCGGCAGGCCTCCAGGGCTCCGCGTATGAGCTTCTCCTCAAGCCGGAGCACGGCCGCCTCGAGCGTAGTGCACGTTTCGGCGACATCCTCCATCATGACGTTCATGGCGGCGCCGCCAAGGGATTCCAGGGCGGCCTCCCCGAATGCGGCATAGCGGTCGAGGAAGTTCTGGAGCTCGCGTATGTTCCCGGGCCAGTCGTATCGCGACATGGCGAGGTTGACGCTGAGGGGGATGTCTATGCTCAGGCCGCGCTTCTCCTTCCATGCGGCGATCAGGAGAGGCAGGTCGCTCAGACGCTCACGGAGCGGGGGCACGGTGATGGAGAGTACGTTGATGCGGTAATAGAAGTCCGCGCGCATCTTCTTTTCCCTGACCATCGCCCTGATATCCTGGTTCGTAGCCGAAATCAGGCGGAAATCCGATGTCCTGGGCGTGTTGCCGCCCACGGGGGTATAGGACCTGTTCTCCAGGGCCCGCAGGAGCTTGACCTGAAGATGGTGCGGCAGCTCGCCTATCTCATCAAGGAAGAGCGTGCCCCCGTTTGCAGCGGCGATATAACCCTCCTTGGCCGACGCGGCGCCTGTGAAGGCGCCCTTAACATGGCCGAAGAACTCGGATTCGAGAAGGTTCTCCGGTATCGCGCCGCAGTTGACGGGGACATAGGCGCCCTTCCTGCCGCTCAGGGAATGGATGGTGCGTGCCACGACATCCTTGCCGGAGCCCGTTTCGCCGTAGATGATGACGCTCGTATCCGTGCTCGAGGCCTTGATCATGAGCTCATAGACGCGGCGCATGGCCTCCGACTGCCCCACGAGCCCGCCGAGCCCCATGAGCTTGTCCGACGAGCCGCGCAGCCTGCGGTTCTCCTCCCTGAGGCTCATCTCCATGAACTTCTGCTCCGAGACGTCCATCATGAGCCCCTCAATGAACCAGAGCTCTCCGTCGCGGCCGAACACGCCCTCCCCCTGGTCCCATATCCATTTCGTCTTCCCGTCAGGAAGGATGATGCGGTACATCACCTGGTAGGACTGGTGCGCGAGGACATGCTCGCAGATGTCGCGCCTCATGGCCTGGAGGTCGTCGGGGTGCGTCATGCGCTCGATGGAGTTGTCCCGGCTGGCCATGAGATCCTTCGCATCCACGCCGAGAAGCTCCCGGCTGCCCTTGCTTGCGAACTCAAGCCGGTAGTCGAGATGGAGCCCGCCGTCGCTTTCAAGCACCTTGTCTACGCGGCACCTGTAGGCGATGCCCGGAATATGCGCAAGAAGACGGTAGTAGCTGTCCTCCACCGAGGGATAGAAAGAGGAAGATTCCGACAATCCCGGCCTCCCGCCGTTTCTTCAGCACGGCTTCCTAGTGTTGATGGTCAGTCCGGCAGAACACCGCCGGAGGCCGAAGCCCCGTTTATCCACCCATGACGCCCGCGTCTCAAAGCGCAAAGATCTGACGATCCGGGGAAAAAACGACAATCCCCGCCCTGCGGATGAGGCACCTCCGTCTCCGATCACATCGAAGCGCATGGCTCAGTCATCGCCCGCTTTCCTCGGACGGCCTGTGAGGACCTTCTGCAGATTCCGAGACCCGCCCGATTAAAAACAAAGCCGCCCCCGTTTAGGACAGAGGACGGCATCGAACCCTGCACGGATGACGGCATGCTAGGTGCGCGTCATCTCCACGGTGTCGTACCGGAGCCTCTCGCTGAAATATTCAAGTACGGCGGTCACACCGGCCTCGACAGCGGCCACATCGCCGGTGACGAGGAGCGATCCGCCGAAGCGGTCAAGATATCCGATCTCGACATTGCCGGCCTTCGTAGCCACGTCGGCGGCGATGATGACGCTGTCGGGCGGCACGATCGTGAAGAGCCCCAGAGCATCGTCGGCTTTCTCATCAAGCCCTAGGCGTATGCAGATATCACGCTCAGGGCTCGCTATGATATGGGCCAGCGTGATCTGCTTTCCAGGCACATACTCCTGGATGATCCGCTGCTTCGGCATATCGGGGGAAAGTATCATGCACGCTCCGTCGTCGTTAGGAAGCGGAGCCGTGCCGCAGCACGGCTCCGCAGTATTCCGCTCCGAAGCCCCCATGAGGGGGGCGGCTCATCAAAGCAGGTGGGCCTTGAAGTCCTCGTCGGGCGAAGGGATGACGATATGGCTCATCACGGGGCCGGTGCCGCTTTCGTCGACCACGCGGA
>JAKSQA010000153.1 GCA_024404335.1 Mailhella sp. | reverse complement strand
GAAGCAGATTACGGTGACGGCTGCGACGGAGGCGGAGGCGATCGTCGCGGAGAGCGGGGCGAAGCCCAGCATCAGCTCGGGGGACTTGACGAGCAGGAAGGGGATGATGAAGCCGACCACGCCCACGATGCTGGCCTCGATGGCCGTACGCAGGTAGCGCGATTCCGCAAGCGCCGCGGCGGGCAGGGCCGCGATGGCGATGGGCGGGGTGAGGCAGGAGAAGCACGCGAAGACGAAGACGAACATGTGGGCCGCGAAGGGCAGAACGCCCATGTTCACGAGGACCGGTATGCCGATCATGGAGACCAGCAGGTAGGCGGCCAGGGTGGGCACGCCCATGCCGAGCACGAGGCACACGACCATGGTGATGAGCAGGGCCATGGTGACGCTGCCGCCGCAGAACATGCCGATGAGCTGGGGGATCTTGATGCCGAGCAGGGTCTTGGTGACGGTGGTCATGATCGGGCCGAGTACGGCGCAGGTCACGCCGATCTTGGCGCCGGTGACGGCGGCGTCGACGAAGGCGGGAAGGATCCTGCCGAGCTGCTCCCAGTTCCTGGAGGTGCATATATCGATGAGGTTGAGCACGAAGAGCACGGCCATCGCCCAGAAGATGGTGAACATGGGGCTGAAGCCCATGACCAGGAAGGCGATGATGGAGATCAGCGGCAGCAGGAATATGGGGGCGTCGTGCAGGAAGCCCCGCCAGGTGAAGCCGCTCATGGCGCCGTCGGAGCTCAGGCCGAGGCGCTTGGCCTGCAGCTGGGCGTAGACGCCCACGGAGAGGAAGTAGAGGATGGAGGGGATGAGGGCCGCCGACATGACCATGACGTAGGGCGTTTCGGCAAGCTCGGCCATGACGAAGGCGGTGGCGCCCATGACGGGGGGCATGATCTGCCCGCCGGAGGATGCCGCGGCCTCGATGGCGCCGGCCTGATAGGAGCGGTAGCCGGCCTTCTTCATCATGGGGATGGTGAAGGAGCCCGTGGTGGCGACGTCGGCCATGACCGATCCGGTCACGGAGCCCATGCGCGCGCTGGGGAGGACGGCCGTGATGGCGGGTCCGCCGGCCATCTTCGATCCCGCGAATGCGCCCACCTGGTTGAAGAAGCGGGCCGCGCCGGTGGCGCCGAGCAGGCCGCCGAAGAGCACGAAGAGGAAGATGTAGTTGGCGGAGATGCCGAGCACCTGGCCGTAGATGCCGCCGGAGAGTCCGAGGCCGTAGCTGACGAGCAGCTCGTCGAGGTCGATCTTCGGGCTGGCGAGGGGGCCGGGCAGCATGTAGCCGAAGCATGCGTACGAGATGAAGCATACGGCCACGATGGGGAAGGCCCAGCCGAAGGAGCGGCGCGACGCCTCAAGTCCGAGGAGGACGAGCAGGGCGCCCACGACGAGGTCCTGCTGCGTGAGGTCGAGCATGGGGCCCCGCTCTTCCTGAAGGTCGTAGAAGTTCAGGAACATGTAGCCGGTGGCATAGAGCGAGAGCACGATGAATGCGAGTGCGGAGAACTTTCCCGTGACGGTCTTCGATTTTGAGTACGACCACAGGAAGACGAGGACCAGCGCCAGCATGTAGTGCAGATTCTGGTGTTCGATGGGGCCTATGACCATCCACTGCGTGTAGAGCAGGTGGTAGGCCGCCATGGCGAGGGCGAGAGCGGCCATGGCTAAGGCGACTGGGGTGCGGCGGAGTTCGGACATGAAATGCCTCGTAAAAGGGCGAGGGGGAAGACCCGGGGGCCGATGGACGGCCCGCGGCCCGTAGATGCGGCGAGTGCCTGTGCGGGGGGGATGTGTGGCGTGCCCGGGGAGGGCGGGGCCGGCCGGAGCAGGGCGCTCCGGCCGGGATGATGCGGAGCTGCGGCCTAGCGGAGGCCCTTTTCCTTGTAGTACTTGAGGGCGCCGGGGTGGATCATGTCATCGGCGACGGTGGGGACGACCATGGCGGGCCAGATGCCCTTGGCCATGGCGGTGTACTTCACCATTTCCTCGCAGTGTTCGTAGAGGGTCTTGGCAAGGGTGTAGGCGACGTCGTCGGGGAGCTGGTCGAAGGCGTAGAAGCCGAGGATGTCATGGTAGGTCTGCACGTCGCGCGGGGGGACGTTCTCGGCGATGGAGCCGGCCTTCAGCACGACGGGCTGGTAGTCGATGCCGTCCGTCTGGCTGGCCTTCTTGACTGCCTCAGGCGTGATGTCGAGGAAGGTCGGGACGCCGCGGGAGGCGACCATCTCGCCGAAGACGGCGACAGGGCTGAAGGGAGGCTGCTGACGGGTGCTCACGCCGAGGATCATGGCGTCGATGCCGCCGTCCATGATGGCGTCGCGCAGGTTGCCCCAGGCCATGTAGCTGACCTTCATGTTTTTGGGATCCTTCATGCCGGCGGCGGTGATGGAGGCATGGTTGTGGCCGAGCACGGTGGGCTTGGGGCCGCAGCCGAGCTTCTTGCCGGCGAGGTCGTCAACCGTCTTGATGGCGGGGTCGAAGGTGATGAGGGTCTGGATGTTCTCGGTGAGGTTGCCGATGGCCTTGAGGTCGGTGAAGGCGCGCTTGAAGGGCGCCTTGCCCTGACGGGCCTCAAGCACGGGGACCATGGTGCCGGCCACAATGCGGGTGGCGGGCTCGGCGGCGCCCTTGACGATGCCCATGCCGGTGCCCTGGGTCTCGACGGCGGTGATGCTGATCTCAGGGGCGTGCTGCTTCACGATCTCGGTGAAGGCATAGCTGAGGTTGTAGAGCGTGCCGCTCATGATGCCGGCCTGGATCTCGACGTTGGCGGCCATGGCGGGGGTGGAGAGCATGCACGCGCATGCGAAGGAGAGGAGGAGGCGGGGAAGGGTCTTCATAGGAGGCTCCTTGTGTTTTGACTTGTTATGATTTGCACATAAGCATGCCCTCTCCGTATTGTAAAACGCAAAATTTTCACCTAGCATTCGAAAAAATCGAACAGGAGCGCGCAACCATGATCGAATCGATGCACGGCGACATCATCCAGTGGCTCAGGGGCTTCTACTACATAGCGCAGACGGGCAGCATACGCAGGGCCGCGGAGCTCATGAACCGCACGCCCTCCACGCTCAGCTACGGCCTGAAGTCGCTGGAGGATGAGCTTGAGACCGTACTGTTCGACAGGGAGGGCAACCGCCTGAAGATCACCCCCGAGGGTGAGAAGCTCATGGAGTGGACCATATCCACATTCGATACGCTCAGGGGCATGAAGGCCGAGCTTTCGGCGCGGCCCGGCTTCCTGAAGGGGCAGGTGGGGTTCTCCGCGGTGCTGCCCCTCGCCACGCATCTGGTGGAGGCCACCGTGCGCTTCCACGATGCGAACCCGCTGGTGCGCATGGACATACGACGCGGCATGGTCGACGGCGTGCTGCGCGATGTCGCGGAGGGCGTATCCGAATTCGGCGTGATCAGCACCTCGTCGCCGCCCGAGCAGCTGGACTTCGAGGAGGT